>NZ_JBFRVM010000071.1:0-3826 GCF_041475145.1 Vibrio sp. 10N.222.49.A3 | reverse complement strand
TGTCGAAATGAATCAACATTACAAAATTTGGAGCGATACATCGGGTTCGAACCGATGACCTCAACCTTGGCAAGGTTGCGCTCTACCAACTGAGCTAGTATCGCATTTTCATTCTACTAATTTCTTACCTTATCAAAACGTAAGAGAAAGAGAATGGAGGCGCCTCCCGGAGTCGAACCGAGGTCCACGGATTTGCAATCCGCTGCATAGCCACTCTGCCAAGGCGCCTTTATCAACATAAAAATATATTGAAGTGTTTTAAGAGGACCACTCTTTGTTCAACACTCTACTCAAAGTAGAAACTAGATAGATGGTGCCCTGGGCCGGACTTGAACCGGCACAGCGCGAACGCCGAGGGATTTTAAATCCCTTGTGTCTACCAATTCCACCACCAGGGCAACGCAATCATGCGATGCTGATTACCGAAGAGTAAAACACCATCTCTCTGCGACCTAAGCCGTGAGAACGAGGTGTACTTTAACGGATAGAAAAAATTCGTCAACAGTAAATTTTATCTTTCAATTCAAGTGATTAATTATCGAACTCAAACGAATGAATTTAGTGCAGCTTGTACGGTTCTTATTCGTAGACTTTGAGTTTGAGTTGGAATTCAAAGGCCGAACTCCCATTTTCAGACTCACAAAATACTGTCAATTCCATTGAATTAGAGAAACACGACTTAGTTTTCATGTGCTTTTCACATTCAAAGGCTAGAGTTTTAAGTAACGACTATTACGAAATGACAACGTGAAGCCACTAAAACGATACCAATATGAACGCTACGCTGTGCTCTGCAACCTCGCCTACCCTAGAGTTTTTAAACAAACTCGTTACGGTTTTGACCCTAATGGACAGCGCATCATAAAGAATCAGTTTGGCAAAACCATGATTCGAGTCTTATGGAGCAGCGACAAAGATGAAGTCGTCGTGGTTATCAAGGGGTCACACAGCGTTTCTGACTGGCTACTCACTTTTGCTCTATGGACAAGAAGCTGTAAAAGGATTGGGCTGAACTATCGTGTACATGCCGGGTTCTACCATCTCATGTTTCAAGGAAGCCAACCAAGCCGTAATGAAGATAAACTGGGACAAACTGTCATTGAACGCTTGGAAACCACTTTAATTCCTCTATTGGAACAAGGCAAAAGAATATCGATTACTGGCCACTCTTCTGGTGGCTCTATTGGTTGTGTATTCGCTGATTACTTGGACCAAAAACACCCAGGTTGTATTAAACGAATCGTCACGTTTGGACAGCCCGCGGTCGGTGATTGGAGTTTCAAAAAGAACTACCGCTTGAGCAAGAAAACCTACCGTATCTGTTGCGAAATCGATATTGTCACCTTCATGCCGCCCGTACCGCTGTTGTATTGGCATGTAGGCAAAGTACTTTGGCTCTATAACGGCAGGATTTACGAAAACACACCGACGTTAATACGCCTCGGGCGATCAATATTCAGTTGGTTAATCCGGCCTTTCTCTTATCACCTAATGAGTAAGTATATTCGTAACAAAGACTTCTTTGACAAACATTGAGCATGCTCTATAAATAAAAAAGAGCACACGCTTTAACAGCCAGTGCTCTTTCTAGTTTCTAATTGATCTTTGTGCTTAAGCTAATATTAGCCTGAACTTAAAGCTTGAATCGTGACAGCTCTTGTTTCAAGTCACTCGCTAAATGACTTAGCTGATCGGCTTGTGAAACCGCATCGGTCGCATCAACTGCCATCACATCACTCACTTCACGAACAGATTCGGTATTCGCATTGATTTCAGCGGTAACCAGTGACTGCTCTTCAGCAGCAGAAGCTATCTGAGTTGCCATATCGCTGATCATCTGAATTGCCTCACGTATTTGAGCCAAGCTCTCTCCCGCCATATCCACGTCATGTACGCTTGTTTTCGCCATATCGTGGCTTTGTGTCATCACTTTAACGGCACCACTAGTCGCTTGTTGTAAGCGCTTGATCTTGTCTTCGATCTCTTCTGTTGAAGCATGAGTTCGTTGTGAAAGCACTCGAACCTCATCGGCAACCACTGCAAAGCCTCGACCTTGTTCGCCTGCCCTTGCTGCTTCAATTGCCGCATTGAGTGCAAGTAAGTTAGTTTGCTCCGCTATTTCGCGAATCGTCGCCAAGATAGACGCGATTTGTTGACCATGCTCTTCAAGCTCGCTGATGATAGACACAGCGCTTGTTAGCTCTGTTGCAAGCTCATTGATCGATGATTGGCTTTTAGCCATCTGTTGGAAGCCTTGTTCGCTCAACTCAACAGAGTGAGTCGCACTTTTGGCCGTACTATCAGCATTCGTAGCAATTTCTGCTGTTGCTGTCGCCATTTCTGTCACAGCTGTTGCAACCATTGTGATCTCGTCTTGCTGTCTGCTGACGCTATCGCTGCGTTTTAATGCGCTGCTGTTGGCGTGTTCAGCTCCGTTATTCATTGCCGTCGAAACATCAGTCACGTTTTTCATCATTGCATGAAGTCTATCTACGAACACATTAAACTTGTCGGCAAGTTGCCCTACTTCATCTTTACTCGACACTTGAAGGCGCTGTGTTAAATCACCTTCCCCTTCCGCAATATCAGCTAATGCTTCACTCACTCGACCCAGTTCAACTAATTGACGAGCCACAAACCATGAGGTTGCTGCAGCCATAACGATCAATACAATCAAACCTGTGGTGATTTGGCTAATCAACATATCGAACAACGGCTGCTCTAGTACGTCTTTATCCATTTCAATCACAAGTAGCCAGTCGGTGCCTTTAATAGGCTCAGCCATGATGACGCGCTCATCACCATCAACTTGTGTAAAAATTGTCGTTAAGTTTTGTGCAGCACTGTTTAATCCAGAAACACTTAATTCAGGTGCTATCTCTTTGACTTGCTTAAGGATGAAATCTTTATTCTTATGAGCAACGACCGTGCCTTGCTTATCAATTAGGATCGCTCGTCCATTACCTGGAACCTGAATAGCCAACACATCTTCAATTAGCTTGTCTAATGCAAGGTTAGATGCCACAACACCTATGATCGATCCATTCTCGGTCACAGGATCGGTCAATGTCACCACTAAGGTTTGCATGGTTACACTCACGTAAGGCTTGGTTGTTACTGCGCGGTTCTCAGCTAAGGTTTGTTTATACCAACCTCGAACTCTTGGGTCATACCCCGCTTTATTCAATGAAGGATCATGACGGAACATCTCACCTTCTTTGTTACCGTAATAACTCAATCCAAACCCACCAGATACCAAGGTTTGACGTAAATGAGGAACGATATCTATTGAAGGGTTAAGCTGTACTTGTTGTTTAAGCCCATGTACTGCTTGTTTCTTATCGTAAAACCAGTCACTGATGCCCTTTGCATGGGCTTGAAGTGTATTACGACTTTCACTTTCTATAGCTTGCCAGCTGTTTGTTTGAAAAGTCTTATAACCCATGAAAAGAAGAATGGCAGATGTAACAGCAATCGCCAAAACTACAGAGAAAACCATTTTTCTCTTTAGACTAAATTGCATATTTAAGAACCTCTTATAGAATAATTAAAGAAATATAAAGAGGGACACTATCACTCATACACATGTTTTAATTAGAGTTATCCCATAAAACAATGAAACAAATTGAGCATTATGGTTAATTGTGACTTTGATTTATTTAGCGGTCTATCAACAAAGGTTCAACTTAGGATTCCACCAAAACGGCGTTGGGCTTAGCAAATATCAAAGGGAGAAATGAAGAGGTAAGGACGAAGAAACAAGAAGCAAAGTGCCAGAAACGAAAAAACCAGCCACAAGGACTGGTTTTTCTGAATAGTGGAGGCG
>NZ_JBFRVM010000070.1:0-57337 GCF_041475145.1 Vibrio sp. 10N.222.49.A3 | reverse complement strand
ACAGCACCAGCTTCAAAGTTCAGACGATTAATGATCCTTTGAAAGAAACACAAGAAGAGTTGGCCGTTACAATTTCAAATTTGGATACTGGCTCCGTCTTCGAACAAGCTAAGCCTGGTCTAAATGGTTCAAACAGGGCAGTTAGTTCAATCCAAGACAACGACGTAACAATCAAAGTCCATGATGCTGCGCCTGTCGATGAAGGAGATAAAGCATCCTTTAAAGTGACATTAAATGAAGCCTCTTCTGAAAAACAGTATGTTAAATTCGAAGCGACAACGAATGGTTACGATACTGAATCTGATGACATCGATCCAAACAGCCTAACTTACGAATACAAAGATGCTAACGGCGATTTCCAAGTTGCCAATGTCGTTAACGGTTATGTTGAAATTCCAGCGGGTACTACCGAACTTCGTGTAACGGTGCAAACCGTGCAGGATGAGAAATTCGAATGGACTGAACGTTTTGGACTACATATTGTCGACACCAAATCTATAAGTGGTGGAACGTCGAGTATTGATGAAGCGAATTCTGAACTACAGGGTAAGGGTACAATAAACTTAGATCACACAGATAACCCTACGCTTGAATTAAAGGATGCTGATGTTGTTAATGAAGGAAGCACTGCTGTATTTGAAGGGCATCTGACGAAGGTTTCTGAAGCGTCGATTGAGATGAAAGTCGAGTTTGAATTTTCTAATGGCGTTGGCAAAGCAAACCTTGCGGATTTAGCGGCAGACACAAGTAAGCCCTATGCGGGGGTTACCGTTACATATATTGAAAATGGTAAGACTAAAACTATCTTAGTTGACGAAGCTAACGGTGAATTTACCCTTCCAGCTAAAGTTACGGATTTCAAAGTTAATGTAGATACAGTAAATGATAACCGTTTCGAAACATCAGAAGACTTTGGAATTAAGTTGAGTGAGATACCTTTCCAATCTTCAACTGATGCTAGTAAAGATGTAATCATTAATCACGGTCAGCACGGTGTATCAGCTACGGGCTCTATAAATGAAGACGCTTCTGATAAACCATCTGTAAATGTTGCTAATGCTCGTGCGGTAATTGAGGGGGGGGCTTTAGAGTATAGCGTTTTACTGACAGGTTCTTCTGATGTAGACGTGACATACTCATTTAACTTCCCGAATAGTAGTGATGTTAGAAAAGCAGACATTTCGTTTACGGATGGCGTTAAACTGAGTGCAGATAAGCAATCTATTATTGTGCCTAAAGGCGTATCTTACTTTAAAGTTATTGTTCCGACATTAGATGACGTTCTTGTAGAAAATACTGAAAATTACACGATTACTATTGGTGGCGACACAGGTACTGGCTCGATACTCGACAATGAAGTTGCACCTGTCATCAGGAATCAGTCAGTCAGTGTGTCTGAAGAAGCTCTTAGTGGGGGTATTACGGATACGATAGGTTTGCCGAGTGATTCTACTGATGGACACTCTGTTCAGGGGGATTTGTCTATTACCGATGCCAATGGTAACTGGTCTGACACTGTATTTAGTGAATCAAGTTCAATTACAGTAACAACATCAACTGGCCAACCTCTGACATCTGAAGGGCATACAATTACTTGGAGTGTATCAAATAATGGTCACACACTTCTTGGCGAAGCTAACGGTAAACCTGTTATTGAAGCGACTTTAAATAGTAGTGGACATTATGAGGTACAACTTAAAGCTCCTGTTGATCACCCTAATACCAGTGGAGAAGATAACTTATCGATTCATATTCCCGTGATTGCTAAGGATACTTCCGGGTTGTCTAGCTCTGGAGGTCAGATTACGGTTTCAATTGAAGACGACCAGCCAGATGCTAAATATGAAGAAATTGATACGACTATTCATACTGTAGGCACTAATGTTCAGCTTATTTTGGATGTTTCTGGATCAATGAAAGGAGATCGTTTCGATGTTCTTAAAGCATCCGTACTGCAAATGCTTAATCAATATGCGGGAGCATCAGATAATGTTCGTGTTCAGCTTATAACATTCAACTATAACGTTTCTCTAGTTGAGCATAATAACAAAGCATGGATGACTGTCGACGAAGTGAAGGGTTATATCAACGCACTACAGGCCGGTGGTGGTACCGCTTATGATGACGCGATACAAGGTGGTAAGAATTATTGGAATACGGACTCCAGTTTACGTATACCTAACGCAAATAACGTCAGTTATTTCATCAGCGATGGTGCAACACATGAAAATGATAAAATAGATAGATATGAAGAGGCTTCATGGAAGCAGCATTTAACTACTAACAATATTACCGCGCACGCAGTTGGAATTGATCTAAAAGGTAACAGAACTCAGATCAACAAAGTTGCATATGATGGAACAGGTCCCAAAGATAAAAACGCGGAGTTGATTGATGATGAATCTCAGCTGAGTGATGCACTTATTAACTCAATCGTACAAAACGTAACAGGTTCAATCTCAGGTAGCGGTTCTGGTTCTGGTTCTGGTTTTGGGGCAGATGGTGGTTACGTAAGTCAGATAAAATTTGGAACTGGCTCATTTAACTTTAATGGTTCGACTATCTCAACATCGGGAACTTTGCCTTCGAATATTAGCTATTCTAAGGATGAAGCAACCAACAAATTAACCATAACCGTCGATGGTAAGTTCGTATTTGTAATTGACCTTGACACCGGAGCGTATGAGTTTAGTGGTAAACCTCAAGATAGGCCTTCAACACTTGATTTTGATTACACACTGAAAGACGGTGATGGTGATACTAGTAGTAATAAGTTGGTGTTTAATGTTCCTGCTAGTAAATCCGGTTTAGATATTAGTGCGCCAGGTGATGCGGTCGATACTCTTAAGCTATACCATCATCAAAATGGTGATGCTAAGCTTCAATGGAGCTCTGTTGGAACGGATTCAACAACAGAGTATTTCACGAAATCAGAAGTGGCTAATGGATTTAAAGTAAATGTTGGTGCTGGAGGAGATCATGTACACCTTGGAAAAGGCGACGATATCATTTGGCTTGGTGACAGTCATTCAAAGTTAGATGATACAGCGGGTGATAGTGCATCTAAGCAGGCTAACGCTCAAGCGACATTAGAATCATTTACTAACGGTTCAGACAGTAGCTTGTTAGCATCAAACAGTAATGGTGAAGGTGCAGCCTTTAATAACTCTATGCCGAGTCAAAGTAACGCGTATTTAGATATTGCTCATAGTGGTGCTGGCGATGATTATGTATACGGTGAAAAAGGTATAGATGTCATTTTCGGTAGTGCTGGTAATGATTACCTAGATGGCGGACAAGGTAATGATGGCCTCCGAGGTGGAACGGGCAACGATACAGTTAAAGGTGGTGCTGGTGAAGATATTCTTATCGGTGGTCTTGGTAACGATATATTAACTGGCGGCAGTGATGACGATATCTTTAAGTTTGTGGATCAAGACACGACTAGTTCTCGGAATGACATTAGAGATGGTGAAAGAGATGTTATTACTGACTTTACAAAGGGACAGGATAAGATAGATTTATCAGAACTACTGCACACAGATGCGAATGATACTATAGACAGTTTACTTAAGAGTAATCAAATTGGTGTTGTTGAAGGTAACGGTGATTTAACTGTTACAATCTCTCAAGCAGGGACTTCGGTTGGTGAGAATAGTCAACAAATTGTTCTTGAAGGTGCTGCTGGCCAGTACGCGGGGCTATCTGAGAGTGCAATCCTAAGTGATTTACTGAAGATATACGATACAACAAGCAACTAAACAAAAAGGGCCGAAAGGCCCTTTTTTTATGTCTTAATTTAGTAAAGTAATCGCGCTTAAGAAGACCTTACATTGAGGTGCAACACCCTACAGTTACAACACCCTACAGTTACAACACTTTACAGGCAAAACCTTTCAGATAGAAACCTTCTGGGTAGGCGGTGTCTGTAAGGTGATCGGCTGCTTGCTCGAAGCGCTCGACAAATTTTACTGTTCTGCCAGCGTCTAGAGCAGCGTCAGCGATGATTTTTTGGAATAAATCAGTGCCCATCAAGCCAGAGCAAGAGTAGGTGAGTAGAGTGCCACCAGGATTTAGGATTTGCATTGCAAGCATGTTTACATCTTTGTAGCCGTTAGCACCTGATGTTAGGTTGTTTTTGCTTGAAACGAACTTTGGTGGGTCCATGATCACGACGTCAAACTTAGTGCCTTGATCTCGGTATTCACGAAGTAGTTTAAATACGTCTGCGTTTAGGAATACAGCACGCTTTTTCGAGATATCAAATTCATTGAGTTCAGCGTTGAACTTAGCTGTATCAAGAGCTAATTGAGACACATCTGCGTTGATTACACGTTTTGCGTCACCTTTCAGTGCGTAAAGACCAAAGCCGCCAGTGTATGAGAAACAGTTAAGCACATCTTTGCCTTTAACATACTTCATTGACTCTTTACGGCTATCACGTTGGTCCATGTAGAAGCCAGTTTTGTGGCCTTCCATGATGTTTACGCTGATTTTGACGCCGTTTTCTTCAATGACGATAGATTTTGGTGGCTCTTCACCGTGAAGTACACCAACAACTTGTTCTAGGCCTTCTTTTTTACGAACTGCTACGTCTGAACGCTCGTAAATATTACAGTCTGGGAAGCATTCAATTAAAGCTTCAACCAATACGCTCTTATTGAATTCAGCGCCCGCACTTAGTAGTTGGCAAACTAGGTAGTCTTGATATTTGTCGATAGTGATACCTGGCAGTCCATCAGACTCTGCAGCGGTAAGGCGGTAGCCAGTTAAACCATCACGCTCAATGATGTCTTCACGCAGTGATTGCGCGTCTTGAATTCGTTTTACGAAGAACGCTTTGTTAATTTCTTCTTTTTCAAATGTCCAAACACGAGCTCGAATTTGAGATTCTGGTGAGTAAGCCGCTTTTGCTAGCCATTGACCATTCTGAGCATATACGTCTACAGTTTCACCTTGTTGTGGTTCGCCTTCGACCTTATCGATACCGCGTGAAAATACCCAAGGGTGTTTACGGCGTAGTGATTTATCTCGGCCTTTAGCTAGATGAATTGAAGGAGTCATAATTTACTCTGTTTGTTGAATTTGAAGGAGGGGTATTGTCGGGGAAGTACAAGGGAAAAGCAAATAAGAAAGGGCTGCAAAAGCAGCCCTTGTATTGAACCATCATTAGATGGTGGTTAGATGTCAGTATTAAGCTTTAAGACCTGTCAGCAAACCTTCCATCGTATCGCTCTGCTTACGAAGTTGGTCAACGTTAGAGTTACTCTTACTGATCATCTCGCAGATGCCGTCTGATTGATGACGAATCTCTTCAACACTTTGTGCAATGTTATCCGCAACGACACCTTGCTCTTCTGCAGCAGTAGCAATTTGCGTACTACTATCAGAAATAGACTGGTTTTTCTCAGTTAAAGAACCGATCTCAACGTTCACTTCCGACATCAGTGTTTGGCCTTCATTGGCATTGTTTACTGTCACTTCCATCAGTTTTGTTAATGATTGACTGTTACGCTGTAACGACTCGATCATGCTCTGGATTTCAACTGTCGCTTGTTGAGTTCGTCCGGCAAGAGCGCGAACTTCATCAGCAACAACTGCAAAACCACGGCCTTGCTCTCCAGCTCGAGCAGCTTCAATCGCAGCGTTTAGCGCTAACAGGTTAGTTTGTTCCGAGATACCATTGATGGTTGCGACTACTTCATCGATCTGCGCTGCATTAGCATCGAGTTCTTCTACTGCTTGCGAAGCCGATTGAATCTCTTGGGATAAGCTAGAGATCGATTCCAAAGTATTAGAAACCTTAACTTGACCACTTTGTGCGACACCACGAGCGTCCATTGTTTGAGTGCTTGAATCATGGGCAAGGGTAGCGACTTCGCGAATCGTTGCTGCCATTTGTTCAGTTGCGCTGGCGAGGCTATTCAAGTGCTCTTGTTGATTACTTGAGATATCTGAGCTTTGTTGCGTTGATTGGTTCAAATCCGAGCTGATTTGCTGCATGAGAGCAACGGACTCTTGGATTGAGAGAACCATGTTTTGTTCACGCTCGGCTACCTTATCGATAGTAATAGCAATTTCACTGAACTCATCGCGAACTAAAAAGTAGTTCATGCGACAAGTTAAATCGCCACTCGCAAGTGTGCTGAGTGCTTTGTTCATCGAGAACATAGCACCACCAATGAAAGTCATGATGTAGTAAACCCCCAGAGCTATCAGCGTGAGAGTTACTGCAATAATCGATACCTGAGTAGTAGATAGACAGAGCTGACCATAAGTTTTGGTCATGGCTTGCGACTAAACTGAAGGCGCCATTCATGACAGAAACAGATGCTGCGCCATATCCTAAAGAGATGGTGTCAGAATTGCTAACGAGTTGAGCGACCTGATCTTTGGTGAGTTGTCCAGCTTCAATCAGACCTTTCATCAGGAGCAATTCATCCTGATAAAGGTGAGCAAGTAAAGAGTCCGCGGCGCTATCTAAAACCAGAGTCAATATAACCAGAGCGAGCAGAGGTAATAAGAATAGTAGATAGAACTTTTCTTGGATTTTTAGGTGAATGAGATATTTGTCAATCCAACGAAACGGGATTTCTTTCATAATAGTAATACTCGAAGTAAGCCCACCAATAAATGGTGAATGAATAGAATCGCAACTATATCACCCATATAATTTATGAGGCAACGTTATGGATACTCTACATTATATTTTTGTCGTGTCAGGCGTAGTTCAATGTGTTGGCTTTCGTTATCACACCAGTAGGCAGGCGCAAGCTTTGGGTATTTCCGGCTATGCTAAGAACTTAAATGATGGCCGAGTTGAAGTGTTAGCGGTCGGAGAGGTGCTGAAACTTGAGAAGTTACACGCTTGGCTTAATCTTGGACCACCGAGCGCAACAGTAGACAATGTCGTCATGCATCAAGTTAAAGATCATGAGCGGCGGCAGGACGTACGTGTAGGGGAGTTTAAAATACTGTAGGACACTACAGTATTTAACTTTTTACGTTGAGATCAACCTAGCGCTATTTTAGTTCTACAAGCATTTTGCTGGTTTAGGTAAACCGGCGAGCTTGGTTGCTTGTTTGGCAGGGCCTTTTTTGAATAATTTGAAAAGGTACTTACTGTTGCCTTTTTCTGGACCGTGCGCTTTTTCCATTGCTTTAACGAGCATGCGAACCGCTGGTGAGGTGTTGAACTCTTCGTAAAAGCTCCTTACAAAATGTACGACTTCTAAGTGTGCATCAGTAAGTTCAATTTCCTCATCTTGAGCAAGAATTTCAATCATACCTTCTTCCCATTGAGTGTAATCCAACAGATAACCTTGAGCGTCGGTTTCGATTTGCTTGCCGTTATATTCAAACATGTTTAATCCAGAATCCAATTAACTATGCGGATAGGGTACATGACCAAGTTTATCTTTCTCAACAGAAATTGTAGCTATCTCAAAAAATATTGCACTTATAGATACAAAAAAGCCCAAGAGATGGGCTCTTGGGCTAGATATTCTTCAGTGATAGGAACGATTAGTCGTCGCTGCCCATGATGCCTAGGATGCTTAGCAGGCTGATGAAGATGTTGTAGATCGATACGTACAAGCTGATCGTTGCAGAGATGTAGTTTGTTTCACCGCCACGAATGATGTTTTGCGTTGTAAGCAAGATAACACCAGTCGAGAATAGGATGAACATACCGCTCATTGCCAATGATAGTAGAGGCATTTGTAGGAATATGTTTGCAACCATACCTACAAGCAGTACTACGAAACCAGCTAATAGCATGCCGTTAAGGAACGACAGGTCACGCTTAGTTGTTAGTGCGTAAGCTGATGCGCCCATAAACGCCAGTGCTGTACCGCCAAGTGCAGTTAGGATGACATCACCCATGCCTGCGCCAACGTACATGTTTAAGATGGGACCGATGGTGTAGCCTAAGAAACCTGTAAATAGGAATGTGAAGACTAGACCCATGCTGTTGTCACGGTTCTTTTCTGTTAGGAATAGAAGACCGTAGAAACCAACTAGCATAATGATAAGACCAGGGCGAGGGAGGTTCATCGCCATAGATACGCCTGCTACTACAGCAGACCAAAGTAGTGTCATAGACAATAGTGCGTAGGTGTTACGCAACACTTTATTGGTTTGCAGAGCACTTTCTTGAGATGCTGTGCGTGAAAACATAGGGCTGTTCATAATCTTCCTCGTAAGGTGACTTCAATAGTTATTAGTACATTTATGGGGCTGAAAGTTCGAAAAATCAAGTCTTTCATTCCTCTTGTATACCTAAAATAATAATCAAAATAGTCGGTTAAGTGTTTCTGAAGGTGTAACAAAGTATTTCTAATGACGTATAAAGTGTCGCTAACACTCGATGTTCAAACTTTTATAGTTACTGGCTAATGATTTATAACCTTTGGAAAACGAACGATAACATCGAAAACTAAAGAGGCGACCTAAGCCGCCTCTGTAGTTTATGCATCATAACACATTAATGGTGCAAGATTTGGCTCAAGAAGTTCTGCGTCCTATCCGATTGTGGGTTTTCAAAGAAGTCGACAGGGTTGTTCTCTTCTATGATTTCACCTGCATCCATAAAGATAACGCGATCTGCGACCTCTTTAGCAAAGCCCATCTCGTGCGTTACACACAACATCGTCATGCCTTCTTCGGCCAATTCGACCATTACGTCTAATACTTCACGAACCATTTCTGGGTCGAGTGCCGATGTTGGTTCATCAAATAGCATAACCTGAGGGTTCATACACAAAGAACGAGCAATTGCCACACGTTGCTGTTGTCCACCAGACAGTTGGCCTGGGAATTTATCCGCTTGTTCAGGGATTTTTACACGCTCAAGGAATTTCATCGCGATGGCTTCGGCTTCCTCTTTCGGCATCTTTTTTACCCAAATAGGGGCTAGAGTACAGTTCTCCAATACCGTCAGATGTGGAAACAAGTTGAAGTGTTGAAAACACATGCCTACATCTCTGCGCACGGCTTCAATGTTTTTTAGGTCTTCCGTCAATTCATTACCTGAAACGAAGATATGACCCTTTTGGTGTTCTTCCAACCGGTTGATACAACGGATCATCGTTGATTTTCCTGAGCCAGAAGGGCCACAGATAACGATTTTTTCGCCTTTCTTAACCTCTAGATTGATGTTTTTAAGTACGTGGAATTCGCCGTACCATTTGTTCATGTCTTTTAACTCGATCATAAGACCTTGAGAGTTGTTTTCTGTTTGCTGCGTCATAATACGTCCTTGATCTTGTTAATTATCGTTTGTGACCGGTGTGAAGTCTGTTTTCCAGCCAAATCGAGTATCTCGACATGCCAAAACAAAACACCCAGAACACTAACGCGACAAATACATAACTTTCTGTTGAATACCCAAGCCACTCAGGGTCGGTATTCGCGGCTTGGCCAATCCCTAGTACATCAAACATACCGATAATCAAAACTAGACTGGTATCTTTGAACAAACCAATAAAGGTATTCACAATTGAAGGAATCGTGATTTTAAGAGCTTGAGGCAGAATGATAAGCCCCGTTTTTTTCCAATAGCTCAACCCTAGAGCGTCAGCGGCTTCGTATTGACCTTTTGGTATTGCTTGCAAACCACCACGGATTACTTCCGCCATATAAGCAGCACTAAACAGTACTACCCCAACAAGCGCACGTATCAGTTTATCGGTCTCCATCCCCTCTGATAAAAAGAGCGGAAGCATTACCGAGGCCATGAATAGAACCGTAATCAGTGGTACACCACGCCAGATTTCGATGTAAACGGTACACATACTGCGGATGATTGGCATCTCTGAACGACGCCCTAGCGCCAGTGCGACACCGATAGGCAGTGATACAACGATACCAACAAGTGCGATGATTAGTGTAACCAGTAGGCCGCCCCATTTATGGGTATCAACAACCTCTAGACCAAATACACCACCGTATAGTAAGCCTGCAATGATAAACGGGTAGATGTTTACGAAGAATAACCAAATCCACGTACGCTTAGGTGTTTTTTCGTAAGCTAACAAAGCAACAAAAATAGCTAATGTTGCGTAGAAAAAGCGAGGACGCCACAGTTCCGCTTCTGGGTAGAAGCCGTACATGAATTGGTCCCAACGGACGCTAATGAAAACCCAACAAGCGCCTTCGCTAGTACAGGCATCGCGTGTTGTTCCTATCCAATCAGCGCTCAAGAATGCCCAATCAGCTATTGCCCATAATAAAGTGAAAGCAAAGTAAGCAAGCACCACAGTGACGACACTGTTAATTGGTCCATTAAATAGATTTTTTCTTAACCAACCGACAGGTCCAACAGTATTCGCTGGAGGCGGAAGATCAGGTTGAAATTGATGTGTACTCATCTTATCTCTCCACCAACGCTACTTTGCGGTTGTATATGTTCATTAGAGCAGATGTTAATAGGCTTAGGGTTAAGTAGACGCCCATTGTCATCGCGATTACTTCGATAGCTTGTCCAGTTTGGTTCAATGTTGTCCCTGCAAAGACAGATACAAGATCGGGATAACCAATGGCCATCGCAAGTGATGAGTTTTTGGTCAGGTTTAAATACTGACTAGTTAGTGGTGGGATAATAATTCTTAATGCTTGCGGAATAATGACTAGCTTAAGAGTTCTTGTTCGCGGGAGCCCTAGAGACATAGCAGCCTCTGTTTGCCCATGGTTTACCGCATTAATACCTGAACGCACAATTTCGGCGATGAATGCTGCTGTGTAGATACTTAAAGCGAGCATCAATGCTGCCAATTCAGGAATGATGCTGATACCACCTTTGAAGTTAAACCCTTTCAGAACAGGGTACTCCGCAGAGATAGGCATACCCATAACAAAGTAAGTGACTAATGGTAAGCCCACAATCAGCGCCGCAGCAATTCGCAACATTGGTGTTTGTTGGCCGGTTAGTTTTTGTTTGTTATTAGCCCAGATGTTGATAACAAAAGTAGCGATGATACCGACAATCAATGATGCGATGACAATGCTACTGCCTTGTTCTAATACTGGGGCTGGGAAGTACAAACCACGTACATTCAAGAAAATAGCTTCACCCAGGCTCATACTCTGACGAGCGGAAGGCAATGCTTGTAGAACGGCGAAATACCAAAAAAATATTTGTAGAAGAAGAGGGATATTTCGGAATATCTCAATGTAGACAGCTGCAAATCGGCTAACTAGCCAGTTTGAAGATAGCCTAGCGATACCCATACTAAAGCCCAGTACTGTGGCTAACATGATGCCTAATACTGAAACTAAAGCGGTATTGAGAAGACCGATAAAGAATGTACGACCGTATGAGAATGTTTCGTCGTATTCAATCAGTGTTAAGCCGATACCAAAACCAGCTTCTTGGGAGAGAAAATCAAAACCAGTGGCGATACCACGGGAGTCTAAGTTTGTGAGTGCATTATTTACAATCGTGTAAAAGAAAGCACAAAGCGCCGCGACGGCGAGAATTTGGAAAACAATTGAGCGAAAAGTGGGGTTGTAAAAAAGGTTGGCACTTTTGGGCTGTGGTTTTTCTTGAGTTGGAGAAATAGTTTCATTAGGTTTCATACTGCTATAACCTCAAATCCATTTAATAAATAGGGCGGAAAAGTCCGCCCTAATTGATGCTTGTAAATTTATTAACGGATTGGTGGAGCGTACATAAAGCCGCCCGCATTCCATAGTGCGTTTACGCCACGAGAGATCTGTAGTGGTGAACCTGTACCCACAGTACGTTCGAAGCTCTCACCGTAGTTACCAACTTGTTTAATGACTTGGTAACCCCAATCGTCACGAATGCCAAGGCCTTTACCTTTAGGACCGTCAACACCAAGAATACGCTTGATGTTTGGATCTTTTGACTTAAGCATTTCGTCAGCATTCTTAGAAGAGATGCCGTACTCTTCTGCGTTAATCATTGCAGAAAGGGTCCATTTAGCAACGTTGAACCACTTGTCATCATCTTGACGAACAACAGGGCCTAGTGGCTCTTTAGAGATGATTTCAGGAAGTACCTGTGCAGATTTAGGATCAGCTAGATTTAGGCGAAGAGCATATAGACCAGATTGGTCAGTTGTAAGAACATCACAACGACCCGCGTCGAAACCTTTTGATGTTTGTGCTGCCGTATCAAATACCACTGGCTTGTAAGACATGCCACTGTTACGGAAGTAATCGGCTAGGTTAAGTTCAGTCGTTGTACCTGATTGAACACACACTGAAGCTCCATCTAGTTCTTGAGCGCTTGTTAGTCCAAGTTCTTTCTTAACCATGAAGCCTTGACCGTCGTAGTAGTTAACGCCTACGAAGTTCAAACCTAGAGCAGTGTCACGATGTAGCGTCCATGTTGTGTTACGAGATAGTACGTCTATTTCACCAGATTGAAGCGCGGTAAAACGCTCTTTTGCTGTTAGCGGTACATACTTAACTTTAGTCTTGTCACCGAGTACAGCCGCTGCAAGAGCTTGACAATACTCAACATCAATTCCTTCCCATTCACCTTTTGAGTTAGGGTTAGAGAACCCTGGAAGACCTGTACTTACACCACAAGTTAGAAAACCTTGAGATGTGACTTTGTCCAGAGTGCTTTCTGCCGCTGATGCTGATGTTGCCATCATCGCAGTTGATGCAGCTACTACTGAAGCAAGAAGTGTTAGTTTATTTGTCATTTGTATCCTTCCTTGTTAACCAGGTGACACCTGATACTCATACTCGTTTGAGTGTCTCTTGTGTGTTGCGTTGTCTATGACCTTGTTGCTCAAATTAAGCGAGTTGCATTTTGCAAATGAAACCGTGTGCGATTTAAACAACTGTTTATAAGGTTAGGAAAGGATCCGTAGTTTCACAAATGTATAATTTAAAAAGAATTTTGAATGAAATCACAAATCCGAACACAATTAGAATGACCAAATGTTAACTGAATGTAAATAGTGCAACGGTTCACACTGTTGGTGCAACGAGATTTAGGTTTTTATATTGATGGTGGGCTAGGTAAATATTCTGAATTAAAGTCGTATTGGTGGCGCATTAGCCTTAAGAAAGGTGGAAATTTGGTCAATAAATATTTTTATTACGCTTGGATAGTTATGAATATGCTCCAAATTTGGTAGCATGTCTGAATAGTTATTGAAGTAGTCTCAAGGAAGAACATGCGTTATTTCCCAATGTTTTTGGATGTAGAGAATAAGCCAATTCTAGTGGTTGGTGGGGGCGAGGTTGCTTGCCGAAAAGTCGACAGTTTGCTGCGAGCGGGTGCTAATGTAACTTTGGTTTCTCCTAAGGTCGCACCTTACTTAAAAGAGCTAGCCGATGAAGACAAACTTCGTTGGGTTCAAAATTTTTACTCGTCACAGCTTATCTCGAAAAACTACTTACAAGTGTGGGCAACTACAGATAACCCAAACCTAAATCATCAAGTACATAATGATGCAAAAAAAATGGGTATTCTTGTCAATGTGGTCGATGACTTACCCTATTGTGACTTCATCACACCCTCAATGATAAATCGCGGACGAATCCAAATAGCGATCTCAAGTGGGGGAGCATCACCTGTTTTGGTGAGAAATATTAGAGAAAAACTCGAAACTGTATTGCCACAGAACATAGGTTTGATAGCGGACTTCGGTGCATCAAAACGCAATTCAATTAAAGAGTCCTTTCCTACTGTTGATGAACGCCGAAAATTCTGGGAGCGCTTTTTGTCGTCCAGTTTTATTAATCAAGTGACGGATAGGGATCAACTTGAATCGTACTATCAACAGTCGTTGACTGAGCAAGTTGATAGTGAAGGGCAGGTCACTTGGATCGAATTTGAAGAAGATGTTGAGCTACTTTCTATGAAGGCTTTACGTCTGATGCAAGAGGCAGAGCTAGTACTTTCACCAATCGATTGTCCATTCGAATTTATAGACTTATGCCGTCGAGATGCAGAAAGAGAGAGCTATGTTAATAGCGGAGAGCTATCAACCAAGCTTGAGCAAGCCAGAGCTGAGAAATTACGAGTGTGTGTGTTTATTCCACCAGCAAGCGTAGAGTTTAATCTATTGGTAGGTAAAGACCTGAAACTGTCTGCTGCAAAAGTGCTCAGGTGAGTGGTAGTTGATAGATTTTAGTTGAAGCGAGCGCTTTTTAGTTGTTTGCAAATCGGCTAGAGACCCTGAATAAGACTGACCGATAAATAAAAAGCCACTTCCTAAAAGAAGTGGCTTTTTGTGATTTTAAACACGACATTGTGCTGATGAATGAGCAACCACAATAAGCAGTCGCTCAAACTCGAAAATTAGTCGCGGAAGTTGTCAAACTGGAAAGGTTGACCAAGTTCACCGCTGCGAACTAGAGCCATAACAGCTTGTAGGTCATCACGCTTTTTACCCGTTACACGAACTTTGTCGCCTTGGATAGAAGCTTGAACTTTAACTTTGTTGTCTTTGATTAGCTTAACGATCTTCTTAGCAACATCCGTTTCGATACCTTGCTTAAAGATAACCGTTTGGTGCCAAGTGCGACCTGTTTGGTCTGCTGCTTTCGCTTCCATCGCGTTAGGATCAACATTACGTTTTGTTAGGTTGCTACGAAGGATATCGCGCATTTGCTTCAGTTGAAAATCGTCTTGAGCAGTCAATTTTACTGATTCATCTTTGTAATCAAAGCTTGCTTCAACGCCGCGAAAATCGAAACGAGTCGATAGTTCACGGTTTGCGTTGTCTACCGCGTTACGCAGTTCTACTGCTTCTACTTCAGAGATAATGTCAAATGATGGCATTGTGTTGTTTCCTTAAGCTAAGTTTCTATCTTTAATTGCTGTTGCAAGCATATCTAGCATTGTTGCAGTATCTTCCCAGCTTAGGCATGGGTCAGTAATAGACTTGCCGTATTCTAGGTTGTTGATATCTGTCATTGGCTGGTTACCTTCAACAATGAAGCTTTCCGCCATGATGCCTGCAATTTGATTCTTGTTAGATTTGATTTGCTCACAAATGTCTTGTGCAACTTCTAACTGTTTACGGTGCTGTTTCTGACAGTTAGCGTGGCTAAAGTCTACAACCAAACGTTGAGGTAGATCGAATTCAGCCAGTTGCTTACATGCGTTATCTACAGATTCAGCATCGAAGTTAGGGCCTTTATCGCCACCACGTAGAATTACGTGACCGTATGGGTTACCAGAAGTACGGTAAACCGTCATGCGGCCGTTCTTATCTGGCGAGTAGAAGTAGTGTGAAGCATGCGCAGCACGAATCGCATCAATGGCAATTTTGATGTTGCCGTTAGTCGCGTTTTTGAAGCCAACTGGGCAAGACAGTGCAGAAGCCATTTCACGGTGAATCTGAGATTCAGTCGTGCGAGCACCAATTGCGCCCCAAGTGATAAGGTCTGCAATGTACTGGCCGGTGATCATATCAAGGAATTCAGTCGCGGTAGCTAGGCCAAGCTTGTTGATATCTAGCAATAGCTTACGTGCTTTATTCAAGCCTGTTTCAAGTGCGTATGAACCATCGAGATTCGGATCGGTAATTAAACCTTTCCAACCTACAACCGTACGAGGCTTCTCGAAGTAGGTTCTCATGACAACGAACAGTTCATCTTTGTATTGATCTTGAATCTGGCTTAGACGTTCAGCGTAATCAAGTGCCGCATCTGTATCGTGAACAGAGCAAGGACCAACGATAACTAATAGGCGATTATCACGACCCGTTAGGATATCTTCGATTTGGCGGCGAGAATTCTTAATGCGCTCAGCAACGTCGTCAGTAATAGGGTGTGCATTGCCTAATTCGGCAGGAGTTGGCATAGGACCCAGAGCTTGGGTTCTCAACTCATCAGTTTTTAATGGCATGTGATAGCTTTTTTATTCTATTGCGAAGTGGTTAAGATAACGGAATTGAACAGAGGAATAAACTCTCTTAAGTCAAAGTTATCTCTGTTATTGCTAATATTCTCATTTTTATCAGCAGGCCAACGTCAAATGGGGGATTTTCACTTGTATTAACAGGCAGCTATCGGTATTTTCGTTTGAACACAACATAAAAATGCTGGAGCAGCAATGACTCAAGAAAATCAAAGCACTTTGCACCCAGAACTTGTCTTAGGTGATGTGCTGCCTTCTTACAACGATAATAATAATTCCAACCATTTATACGTTTCATTATCTGAATTGGTCATGGATCGTGTCTTCTATCATCCAAGTATTGAAAGTCATTTAGAAACACTGACTGATATCGAAAAAACCTCTTTAGATGCGATCCTTGGCGATAAAACAGTCGATGAGCATTTTGTTTCGACCTTGGTTATTGCCATTCAAGCAGCCGTTCAGCCAAACCACGCCACTGTTCGTATTGCGTTAAGTAGTGCTGATAGCTATGGCTTCCGTTCGCTACTTGGTGGTAGCTGTGAAGCCGAAGAGATAAACCCGGCACTAGGTGTTCGTGGGGTTGCGCGTTATGCGACAGCCGAGTACAGCAAGGCTTTCGCTTTAGAGTGTCAGGTTATTAAAGTGCTGCGAGAGCAGGGTATTAACGTTGAAGTGGTTGTACCGTATGTACGAGCATTAAGCGATGCCGCTAAGATTATTGATTTGCTTGCAGAGCAAGGCTTACCACGCGGGCTTAATGGCTTGAAAGTTCTGTTCTCGTGCGATGTGCCGTCTGCTGTGCTACTAAGCGAAAGGTTACTTCATTACTTCGATGGTGTTGTGGTGAACGTTGATAGCTTAGCGTCTTTCACTTTAGGTGTAGACAAGCACAATGAAGCTCAGCAACACGCTTTTGATCCTCAAAACGAGGCGGTTATTACCTTGTTGAGTATGATTGTTAAAGCAACGCTGAACGCAAAGAAGCCCGTCCTGCTTGTGACTCAAGGCTTGGTGGACTACCCGCGCTTACAAGGGTTCATTGCGGATCTCGAAGGTGTAGAAACAGTCATCACTGCATAAACCAGCTTATTGTTTAGATAAATCAACTTGCTGTTTGAGTTTATCTAAGTCACTAAAGCTTAGAGAAAAAGGGAGATATCATTATGCGATGATATCTCTTTTTCGTAACATTTTTTTGACATGTACATCGCTAATCGATTAACTGGTCTGATGACTTATTTGACTAGGTAATCCGAATGCTGCCCCCTCTACAAAAAGCAAATTTCTACTTGAGCATGTTTGGCTTTTTCAAAGTACCTCTGATCTGGCTATGTCGACCAAAACTGCTCGCGCTGGATAATCAACATGTTGAAGTGAAAATTCCTCTCAAAAGGCGAACTAAGAACCACCTCAATAGTATGTATTTTGGTGTGTTAGCTGTGGGAGCTGACGTAGCAGGTGGTTTCCTTGCTATGAGTAAATCTCAGCAGCAGGGCGAAAAGATTTCTTTGGCATTTAAAGAGGTGACAGGTAATTTCTTGAAGCGTCCAGAAGGTGACGTACACTTCACTTGTAACGATGGTGAGCTGATCAACACTATGTTGGCAGAAACCATGTCTACTGGCGAGCGTGTGAATCAACCAGTGACCATCATAGCGACTTGCCCGTCTTTGCATGGCGACGAACCAATGGCGGAATTCACGCTAACACTTTCGATTAAGAAAGTCCCAGCTAGATAATAGCTCCGAAGTATAAGGTTGGGCTGAATCTGAAGATCATAGTTCGACAGAAGTCGTTGAACAAGTGGAAGAGCGGTATGTGAATTGAATACCCACATACCGTACCGCATGTCCTAGCAATGTTATGATTCTTGAGTGATTTGCTCGATATCAACGATTTTTGAACGGTTCATGACTATTTTCCAGCGGTAATAGGTAGGCTCATCATCGTGATTGTTCTCTTTGATGATCAGGTTGAGCAGGTGGCGTTTTTCTACTGATTCTCGGCTTACTTGCCCTTCATTCATGCGATATACGTTATTCGAACCCTTGTCCATTAAGCGTGTCAGTGCTCTGAGGCTGATCGATACCGTTTCACGAGTCTCTTCGTAACCACTCATGAATGTCGATGTCGACATCTCTGTATGCGAACGATAGTGCAAAATTTGCTCTTCACGTTGAACAACACGTTTCTTGCGTATTGATTGAATACGGTCTGCTAACTTAGAAAAATTCGCGTAGTCCAACCATTCAAGCTTATGGCCGACAGATTTATTGGTTGTTGGATCAAAGTAGCGACGCTTCCACTTGGGTTTGCCTTTACGCAGCCAGCGCCACAGTATGTCTCTTAAATCATCTTTGAAGATTTCACGCAAAGCGTAAATGAATGACATCGATACGATGAAAGATGCAGTAATCTCTCCTAGAAAGTCGCGAGCTAATATAACGGTTGTGGTAACTACCACCATGACCAAGCCTGTGGCGATGCCTTTAACGGCTCTCTTCACGTTCTTACCCATTGATGTCGTCTTTTCTTTGAGGACGATAGGGTGTTCGATCAAACGTCGCAACAGTCGCATCTTGTTGCTCAAACGTGTTACGTCTTCTCGTACCTTCGCTGAGTTATAGCGATTAAGTTTTCGATGGGCGGTCTCTTTTTCACAAAGCGTCAAGAGTCGCTCTTTTATCGTCGAGTATTCACTGCCACGTGGCATATGTGATACCAAAGATAAGAACTTTTGCTCCGTGTACCAAGAAAGGTAATTATCAATATTGGCATAATAGCGCTTTAGGTTTTCTTCATAAGGAATACTGCGACGAAGCTTCTTGAGGATATCCAAAGCCAGTTCGATGACTTCATCGACGTCATCAGCCGTTACGTCGTCACTATCTGTCTTGTTCAAGCTGCTCACGGCTTTATCTAAAGCAATCACGTATTGATAGGCGAACAAACTCAAACTCACACGATACTGTGTCGTCGATAAGCGTCCGCGTTTTGCCAAGCGGCTGTGTACCAATGGTAATAGTGTCTTATCACTGTAGTAAGCGCGCTTTTGAGTAATTGAACTGTAGAAGAAGGCACTTTCAGAAAGTACTTCCGGAGTCAGTCCGAGTTCACCGGGAATGAATAGATAAACGTCCATATCGAGCTTTTTGGTCTTCGCCATCGCATGGTTAATTTTAAGTGTTATCGCATCTTGTTTATCAACGGTGATCAACGATGTCTCCTAGAATATAAAAATATGAATGAAACTAGCGAAAGCATATCAGAGATCACGTATAATCACCGCCAAATTTAAAGTAGAGACAATCTTGATGATTAATATTGGTCAAATAAACAACCTAGAAGTAGTAAAACAAGCAGACTTCGGTGTATTCCTTGACGCTAGCGACTATGGAACGGTGTTGCTGCCGAAACGATTTACTCCTGAAGGTGTTGAAATTGGTCAAAAGCTAGATGTTTTCTTATACATTGATTCTGACAACCAGATCGCTGCCACAACTGAAAAACCAATCGCTCAAGTAGGGCAGTTTGGCTTGATGACGGTTGAAGGTGTTAACAGCACTGGTGCATTCATGAGCTGGGGCGTGAAAGGTAAGGATCTTCTTGTTCCTTTCAGCGAGCAGCGCGGCCGTTTAAACGAAGGCCAGTCAATCTTAGTATATGTGTATATCGATAAAGCATCGAGCCGTATCGTTGGTACAACGAAGTTCAACAAATGGTTAGACAACACGCCTGCGACTTATAAGCAAAATGAGCAAGTCGATCTCATTATCGCTGAGCGCAGCCAACTTGGTTACAAAGCGATCGTGAACGGTGAACACTGGGGTATGATTTTCCCATCAGACATCATCGGTAAGCTGTTTATTGGTAAGACACTAAAAGGCTACATTAAAAACGTTCGTGAAGAAGACGGTAAGATCGATTTGTCTCTTCAGAAAATTGGTGTCGCTAAGATGGATGACCTAAGCACTAAGGTTCTGGATCTTCTTGAGAAGAAGGGCGGTTACCTGCCTTTGAATGATAAGTCTTCTCCTGAAGCTATTTTCTCTGCATTCAGAACAAGTAAAGGTACGTTCAAGAAGACAATTGGTGGTTTGTACAAATCTGGCAAGATCACTATCGACATAGAAGGTATCAGCTTAGTTAAATAAGCGATCCTTTCGGTCAAAAAAAAGCCCAAACCTTCCTGTTTGGGCTTAGGGGAAAGGGCTCCGAAGAGCCTACGCTAATCGTTTCAATCTTTTGACTATTAGGTTGAAGTCTAGTTTAGATTCCCTAAAGTGCGATTTTTCTTATTTGAAATAGTGACTTGAATTGATGTTTGTATAATTAGTCGTTGATTTACAAGCGCTCGCACACTGAGTTACATGACCGGTAGAATACAAAAAGCCCAAACAATTAACATTGTTTGGGCTTTTTGTTTGTGCGATTCTTTAAGCCGTTAAGCCGTTAAGCCGTTAAGCCGTTAAGCCGTTAAGCCGGAAAGCTATTTAGAATAGGTTCTTATCGCGCACGAGTTCGCGTGGTAAACCGTTCTTCACTCGGTTGCCAACCCACTTACCAAGGCCGATGATCGCACCATTGTACTTCACTAGTACTTCACCTTTGCCTGACAAGCCTTCAGGGCGAACATCGCGTCCCATGAACCATTCACGAGCATCTTCAATGCTAAGGTCTACAATGTTGGCTTCATTGCCTGTTGCGAGCGTTGTCGCGACTTGGTGCTGCCAGCGGTAACCTTTTTTATGGGTTTCAGCGATCTTGATGCCCATGCGAGAGAAACGGAACTCACCGATCATAGGTTCTAGCGCTTCCGGGAATAGCCAAACGTCTTTGTCACGAATCCAAACTTGAGTTTCACTTGGTAGTTCGATATCGAGTGCGCCCATCAGTTGTTCAGTGACTTCTTGTTGAGCTTTCTTTGACGCTTTTTCAAATGGGAATTTGCCCAGACGTTTTTTCACGTCTGGTGGTGTCACAGACGCTAGTTTACGGATGCGTGCAACGAAGAAACCTTCTGAATCATACACTTGTGGGAAAATGTGTAGAAAGCCTTCTTCTGTCGTGGTTGCTTTAGCATTGTCGAATAAGTTTTCCAAAGACTCGAACTCAACCGCATCACCAAAGGCCTCTTTTAGGTGATGACACACTTGTTGGTTTTCTTCCGTGCTTAACGTACAGGTTGAGTAAACCAGCACGCCGTTAGGTTTGAGAGCATGAAAAGCACTTTCGATCAGATCTTTTTGAGTGTCAGCAATATCGACTACAGATTGATACGTCCAGTTCTTCATCGCATCAGCGTCTTTGCGAATCGTACCTTCACCAGAGCAGGGCGCGTCTAGCAGCACAGCATCAAACTGTTCTGGTAACCACCCACCGAAAACTCGACCATCAAAGTTACTGAGTGCGGCATTACGAACGCCACAACGTTCGATGTTGGCATGAAGAACTTTCACGCGGCTTGCTGCGTATTCATTGGCAACCAATACGCCGTGATTATTCATTAGCGCCGCGATTTGCGTTGTTTTAGAACCGGGTGCAGCCGCAGTGTCTAATACGGCTTGGTAGTTAGCCTCACCTTGGAAAAGTGCAGACGGTGGCATCATAGAACTGGCTTCTTGGATATAGAAAAGGCCAGACATGTGTTCTGCCGTATTACCTAGTGGCGCTTCACTTTCGTCCGCTGTAATCCAAAACCCCGTTTCGCACCAAGGTACAGGTTCCAGTTCCCAGCCTTTCTCTTTTGCTCGCAGTAAGAAGTCCTCAACACTGATTTTCAATGTGTTGACTCGAATACTTTTACGAAGTGGTTTTTGGCATGAAGCGACAAAAGAAGCCATATCTAGATGACTAGGCATGATTGATTCGATGTGCGTTAGGAATTCTTCAGGAATATATACGTTAGCGTGCAAAAGAGTGTCTCGATTTATTGCATTAATGAGGGGGAGTTTAAAGCAAAATGAGGCCGTCCTAAACCATATTTATAGCAAACAACAAAAATGCAGTCGAATGGCTGCATTTTGATGATGAATTATTCTTCGTTAAGCGGTATTAATTTGCATGGAGCTTCTGGGGATTCACTCTATGGGCGAGGAATTGCAGTTCTCCATGATTTCCACTCATCTTCGGCTTTAGGATAGAGATAGAAAGACTGATCTTCGTTTGCCATTGGCTGAAGTTCATTGGTCGGTGGCGTTGAGAATGTAATACCACCTCTTAACAAGCTGTCTACCGTTCCAGCTTTGATGTTTGCGCCAGAGAGACCGATAGAGACATCGACACCAGATACGTTCCAAAACACGGTGTTTGCGCGGATCAGATACGCGTAGTCAGGTTCGATTTGAATCGTAGAGATGATTCGGTCAGCAAACTCGCCTAGTTGAAGATCGATTACACTACCGATTTCTAGTTCTCGGAATAGGATAGGTGTGCCTTCTGATACCGAGCCTCGCGTTTCGCTTTGTAGCTGGAATATCTTGCCTTCAGGCTGCACCGGCCCCTTGCTAAGCTTAAATTTCGTATTTCTTTCACCATTGCCCGGGTCTACGTTGATGTGCTTAGAAAGCAGTGCAGAGACGTTTTTGATGCCATTGAGGCCGATTTCAGGTTCTGCTAACCAGAAGTGACTCTTCGCAACGGCAATCTTGTCTACGTACTCAGGTAAAATACGCGCAGTAATTTCAATACCGCCTTTATTGAAGTTAGGAATCACCAAGGTAACCTCACCGACGGTGACGCCTTGATATTTGATCGCCATGCCTTTGCTGACTTCTTGATCGCCTGAAGAGGTAATCGTAATCGCACGACCAAATTTTCGCGCGGATTTCGAATCTTTATAAAGTTTCCACACATCACCGAGTTTGTTGTCTATTCCCGGAAGAGAGTCAAAAGCAATACCGCCTTGAATAAGCGTTTTAACGGGGGCAGCTTTAATACTGATACCCGATAGCGACGCATCAATCTCAACGCCTGAGCGGTTCCAGAAAACAGTATGTTCATTGAGTAAGTGTGTGTAACGATTTTCGATCGTGACTTTGATTCTCACGCCACCATCGACAAGCTGAAAATCAGAAATGCTACCCACTTGTAGGTTGCGGTAGAGTAGTGGGCTTCCTTTAGAAATTGAAGGTAGCTCGCTCGCAAACAACGAAAGCGTCTTTGAACCAGACTGATTAAACTTGGCGATTTCTGCTAACGATTTGCTTTGGAAAAGCTGATAGTCAGTTCGTGCTTTTGACTGACCTTCGCTAACAAAGCTAATTGAGCCAGTAAGAAGTTGTTTTGCCGGTGGAACCGTCACACTTAAACCAGATTCGGTTAGCTCTGCAGTCGCACTGCCTGTCACAAAGAAACGGTTATGGCTTTTGATTAGGTGAGCATATTCGTTATCGACAAGCGCATCCATAAACACTTCGTGCTTATCAGAGCCAGTACCCACACCATCGACTAAACCTACTTGGATGATAGATCCAACAGCAATGCCTTTGTAGAGTAGCTGTGTACCGACATCTAACCCGAATGAATTGTTCGACGTTAAGCGAATCGCAACGGATTTTTCTTGTTCCTGACTGAACTCATTTTTGCGAATCGCAGTAAATCGACGCGCTTTTTCACCTTCGCCTGGAACCAAGGTTAGAAAGTTGCCCGTGACTAAGTTGGCAATGTTTTTCATGCCAGTAAGTGATAGTTCAGCTTCCTCTAAAACGAATTGACTGCCGCTATTTAAAAAGTCACTGAATGCCGGTTGGATTGCAGCCGATGCCACGACGTTTTCACGCCCTTCGCTTAAAGATAGGTCAGTGATTTGACCGATTTCGATGCCGCGATACATGATCGGAGCGCCCGTTGCACTGATCTTGTTGTCGTCGGGTACGGCTATCTTGATCGAGATACCACGACCGGCTGTTTTCAAATCTGGGTAAAGTTTGAATTTGGTGTTCATCTCTACGGGTTGACCCTCTCCAGGAGAGTCGACAGCAATTGAACCGCCAAGCAGAGCACTGAGGCTTTCTAAGCGTACGTCGACACCAGAAAATCCGATACTGGCACCTAAGCCACTGACATTCCAAAAACGGCTTTGGTCGGTAATGATGTGGCTGTATTCATCTTTAATCGCCGCTTGAATCGTCACGGATTTTGCATTGTCGTTTAGCTGGTAGTTGTAAACCTCACCAATTGGAATTTTACGATAAACGATTTGAGAGCCAACAGACACCCCCCCCAGGTCTTTGGTCGTCAATGAAATATTCAGGCCTTCCGAAGCCAATAAGTCAGAAGGGGATGATTCTAAGGCCTGGAAAACGGTTTCTGGTTCTTGCTTGGTTTCGCTAGGATGGATAGCAATATAGTTACCTGAAACAAGCGCATCTAACCCTGAGATACCAGATAAACTTGCTGTTGGTTTTACGAGCCAGAAACGCGTGCCTTTTGAGAGTAGCTTTTTCGCTTCTGGGTAGATGTCAGCATCGACATAGATGCTCGATAAATCTTTGGACAAGGTAATGTCGCGCACCATACCTACCTCTAAGCCTTGGTAGCGAATTGTCGTTCGACCTGCGACTAAACCTGCGGCATCTGAGAAATATATCTGCACACGTTGTCCTGCATCGTGTATCGATTTCATGACCAACCAACCCGCTAATGCGACGGTTAGTATCGGCAGGATCCACAAAGGGGAAATACCTTTGTTTTTCCTGACTTCTGGTGAATATGACGTTTGTGATTGGTTATCGTTGTTCATTCACTGACTCATCTTTAGAGGTGTAGTTATCCCAAATTAGCCTAGGATCTAAGCTTTCCGCCGCCAGCATCGTGAGAACAACCACGACGCCAAAAGCGACTGCACCATAACCTGGTGTAAAGTTTAAAATTTGTCCACGGTCGACCAAGGTCATCATGATCGAAATAACGAACAGATCCATTACCGACCACTTTCCCACCCATTTCACAATGAAATAGATGGTCATACGTTGTCTATGGTAAACCGCACGCTTCATTTTGATACAAATTAAGATATACGTTAGACCAAGTATTTTCGCGACAGGCACGACGATACTGGCAATAAAAATGATTGCTGCGATGCCATACATGTCGCTATTAATTAGCGAAGCGACACCGGAGATGATGGTGTCTTCTAGTCTTTGCCCGTTTGTTATCACGATAGAAATTGGAATGACGTTGGCCGGCACGATAGCCACTGAGGCGGCAAAAAGTAGAGCCCATGTCTTTTGTACAGAGTAGGGTTTGCGATGATATAAGTCATGGTGACAACGCACGCAAGTGTGCCCGTCAGGCTGAGACAGGTGACAGTTGTGACAGTGTACGTTCTTACTTTCAGCAAAAGAGTAGTCAGACTCTTTAGCCCAAGCTTCCCAGTAGCGACGCACACTGATTCGGCTTACCAGTAACACACTGAAAAGCTGCAGTAGAATCAGACCAACTAAACCAAGGCCGACGAAAATATCTGAGTAATCTTGTAATTTGAAGCATGAGATTGCCACGCTCACCAGAAATACATCCAACATCATCCAGTGCTTAAGTGTTTGAATGATAGCTAATGCATAACGAAATGGTGTGAAAATCTTAAAGCGCAATGATAAATGGGTGATGAGTACCGAGGTACAAACAAGTAACGGGGCGATCGAACTGCAGAATAAGATCAACAAACCAAGTAGAGGGAAGCCTTCACCCATTAAAGTAAATACGCCAGATGGTAACGTCGCAGGTATCATGACACCAATCAGGCGAATACTGATGAATTCAAAAAAGTGTGAGGGGATAAACAGCAATAAGCAGGTAATAGCGATTGCAAGGTTTCCAGACAGGCTAGGGGTGCCGCCTCTATAAAGCTGAGTACCGCATCTTGGGCAGTAAGCGGATTTCCCCAAAGGGATTTCCATTTTATCAACGGGAAGTTCGCAGCCCTGACAAAGACGTACAGAGCTACTATCGCACTGGTGCTGAGTCGATAACTGCTGCTTAGTTGATAAAGAGTTGGTTACGGATGGGGAGGTCACGCGACCTCCCAAGTTGAAACACTAATCAGACTTTTAACCTGATTTAAATGCCTAGAACAACACTGATTTAAATCTATAGAACAATAAACATCAGGCGTGCGATTGCACACTGCCATAGAGTGTCTGATATAATCCTTGTTGTTCAACCAATTCACCATGTGTTCCTGTCTGTGTAACTTGCCCATCTTCTAAAACATAGATTAGATCGGCCTGTTTCACCGCTGATAATCGATGAGCCACTATCAAAGTTGTGCGATCTTTCAAAAACTCGCTCAGCGCTTTATGCAGTGCTGACTCTGTTGCTGTATCGAGTGCTGATGTCGCTTCATCTAGAATAACAAACTTAGGATTGCTCAGCACCATTCGGGCTATCGCTAAGCGTTGTCGTTGCCCGCCAGACAGTCGAACGCCATTCCTACCAATTTGTGTATCTAAGCCATTACTCAGTTGCTTGATGACATCTTGCATTTGAGAGACTTCAAGTGCACGCCACAACGACATTTCATCGTATTCAGCACCAAGCGTCAGATTATGCCTTAATGTATCGTTAAAAAGTATAGGTTGTTGTAAAACAACGGAAATTTGACTGCGTATTACATCGAAGCTGATGTCGTCGGTGGTTTCGCCGTTATAACGAATGCATCCAGAATCCGCTTGATAAACACCAATCAGTAACTGGATTAACGTAGATTTACCACCACCACTCGCACCCACCAAAGCGACTTTCTTACCTGCTGGAATGTGCAGCGACAGCCTATTTAAAACAGTGTTTTCTAATGTGTAAGAGAATGTAACGTCTTCAATGTCGACTGTCACTTCTTGATCTTCATTAAATGGGTTCACTTTACTGATAGGGCGCTTCTCTTCTTCTAACTGAAGAAGGTCGTTGATGCGCTGAAGTGCTGCTTTTGCGCTATACCAAGAGAATTGAATCCCTAACAACTCTTGTACCGGGCCTAACATGAACCACAAGTAACCAAATACCGCGAAAATCTGACCAATCGTTAAGTCACTGAATAACACCATTAGCATCGCGACGGCACGGAAAAGCTCGAAACCTAATAAGAACAGCAGAAACGAAACACGGCCAGCAGCTTCTGATTGCCAAGCGTATTTGTCTGCATCGACTCTCACTTGGTTTGCTTGAACCTTAAGTTCATCGAGAAAGATACGTTCCTTATTTGCCGCACGCAGTTGGTAAATACCGTCTAAGGTTTCCACTAAACGGTTTTGAAAGCGCTCGAAAGATTGGTTCTCATACTTCTTAAGGTGTTTGACTCTGCTACCTAGTTTACGGGAGAAATAAATTACAACAGGATTGACCAGTAAAATGAACAGTCCTAAGCGCCACTCTAACCATAGCAACACGATAGCGGTACCGAACACGGTCAGGAAGCTGATGATAAATTTAGAAAGGGTCGAGCCAATGAACTTATCTATCGTTTCTATGTCTGTTATCAGGTGAGCATTAATACCGCCGCTGCCTTTGGTCTCGTATTGTCTAATACTAATGCGGCCAAGCTTATCTATCATTTTGCTGCGCATTTGATAGGTAATTGTTTTTGAGACAAGCGTGAATTGACGCCCTTGTAGAATGTTCAACGCTTGGCTAACAGTCCGCATGATTATGACTAACAGCAAAGTCAGTGCAATATAGCCAGTTGGTGTCTGCAACGATGTTGGAAGTAGATGGTTCATCATCTCTAAGCCAGAAGCCGGCTTATCAAGTAATACTTCATCAACCATTAATGGCATGAGTAACGGGATAGGGACACTAATGAGAGTTGCAAATATGGCAATAATGTTAGCAAACAGTAATTTGGACTTGTGTTTTTTTACTTGAGTTATTAACCAAGAACGGCTAATAGTGTCTTCTGAATTGGTCATTGTAATGAGAACAAGTCCTATTTAGTTTGATGGCCGCATTTTACTGCGTTCTCTTGATAATGGAAGTCTCAATTTAATTGGAAGTTAATATGAAAATAGAACATTACCAACGCTTAACCAAACAAGCCGTTGCATTAATTGAATCAGAACCCGATCTAACTGCTAATCTAGCTAATATCAGCTCATTATTATTCATGGAGTTGGATGAATTAAATTGGGCTGGTTTCTATTTAATGAAGCAGGACCAAGCTAAGGAAAAAGACGAACTTGTGCTTGGCCCATTTCAAGGTCAACCGGCTTGTGTTCGAATTCCGGTAGGGCGTGGTGTGTGTGGAACTGCGGTCGCGACGAATACAGTTCAGCGCATTTATGATGTTCATGAATTCGAAGGACACATCGCTTGTGACGCTGCAAGTAACTCAGAAATCGTTATACCATTTTCGATTGACGGGAAAATAGCGGGCGTTCTTGATATCGATAGCCCAAATGTTGGTCGTTTTTCTCAAATTGACGAGGACGGATTAACATTTTTCATGGCAGAAGTGGAAAAGCTGCTTAATTCGCACGCGAACAAGGCATAAATTATTCTCTTACTGTGGTTTTTCCCAAGCATCTCTCTATAATACGTAAAAATATTTTCTTAATGCTCGCGGAAAACCGCAAAAACCAGGAACCCACATGGAAAACACTGAAAAGTTAAAAAACAGCAAAGAAGTTATCGCATATGTTGCTGAATGTTTCCCTAAATGCTTTACTCTAGAAGGTGAAGCGAAACCACTTAAAATTGGTATTTTTCAAGATCTTGCTGAACGTCTAAATGAAGACGAAAAAGTAAGTAAGACTCAGCTTCGTGCAGCGTTAAGACAGTACACATCATCATGGCGTTACCTGCACGGCGTAAAAGCTGGCGCAGAACGTGTTGACCTAGACGGCAACGTATGTGGCACACTAGAAGAAGAGCACGTTGAGCACGCTAAAGCGACACTTGCAGAAAGCAAAGCGAAAGTTCAGGCTCGTCGTAAAGAACAAGCACAGAAAGCTCGTGACGAAGGCAAAGCGAAAGCGAAAGCGAAGAAAGCTCAACAGCCTCGTCGTCAAGCGCCTAAAGCACCGAAAGTAGAAAAGCCTGTAGAAACACGCGCTTTGAACGCCGATGAATTTATCACTGGTAAAGAAGTAAATGTGAACATGGGTACAGGAAACATGGCTGCGACCATTGTTGAAATCAATAAGGAAGATGTGCGTGTTCAGTTAGCAAACGGCCTACAAATGGTTGTTAAAGCGGAGCACTTGCGCGCTTAAAGGAGATACTCCTACGCATGAAATGCCGTTCAAAATTGACACTGATTGCTGCTAGCTTTTTGCTAGCAGCTTCAGCTCAGGCTCTTGAAGCCAAATTAAATCAGGACGATTTACCTCTACTCGCTCCTGAGGTTCAACACGAAACTGCTAGTAAACGTGTTACTTCTCGATTTACTCGTTCCCACTATAAACACTTCAATCTCAACGATGATTTCTCCCAAGCTATCTTTAATCGTTATTTAGAGATGTTGGATTATAACCGTAATATCTTCACTCAAGCTGATATTGATTCTTTCGCTACTTCATCTAAACAAATTGATGATCAACTGAAAGCCGGTAATAACCAAATAGCCTTCGATGTCTATAATTTGTCCATGCAGAAGCGTTTTGAACGTTTCCAATATGCGCTGTCTTTACTAGATACTGAGATTAAGTTTGATACTGATGAAAGTATTGAGCTCAATCGTAGCGAAGCGGAATGGCCAAAAGATATCGCTGAAGTAAATGAGCTTTGGAGAAAACGCGTTAAATATGATGCGTTGAATCTAAAACTTACAGGTAAAGAGTGGCCAGAGATTCAAGAAGTTTTGGAAAAGCGTTACAACAATGCGATGAAGCGTATTACGCAATCGCACAACGAAGATGCTTTCCAGATCTACATGAACGCATTCGCGCGAGAAGTTGACCCTCATACCAGTTACCTTTCTCCAAGAAATGCAGAGCAATTCCAGTCTGAGATGAATCTATCCCTAGAAGGCATTGGTGCTGTACTTCAAATGACAGACGACTACACCGTTATCCGATCTCTCGTTGCTGGTGGCCCTGCGTCCAATAGCAAACAATTGAGCGATGGTGATCGTATTGTTGGTGTTGGTCAAGATGGCGAAGATATTGTTGATGTTATCGGCTGGCGTTTAGACGATGTAGTGCAATTAATTAAAGGACCGAAAGGGACTAAAGTTAAGCTACAGATCTTGCCAGATGGTAAAGATGCAAAAAGTCACGTTGTCACAATTGTACGCGATAAGATTCGCTTAGAAGACCGCGCTGTTAAATCAGAAGTTATCGAGAAAGATGGCAAGAAGATTGGCGTACTAGAAGTACCAAGCTTCTATGTTGGCCTTTCTAAAGATACTGATAAACTGATCACCGAACTTAAAGAGCAAGGTGTCGAAGGTATCATTGTTGATCTGCGAAACAACGGTGGTGGTGCACTAACGGAAGCAACCGAACTCTCTGGTTTGTTTATCAAAGAGGGGCCCGTTGTTCAAGTTCGTGATAGCTACGGTCGTGTAAAAGTGAACAGTGATACTGATGGCGAAATTAGTTACCAAGGTCCATTAACGGTATTGGTGAATCGCTACAGTGCTTCAGCATCTGAAATCTTTGCAGCAGCGATGCAAGATTATGGTCGTGCAATCATCCTTGGTGAAAACTCTTTCGGTAAAGGAACGGTGCAACAACACCGCTCTTTGAATCATATTTATGATTTGTTCGATAAAGAGTTAGGCTACGTTCAATACACCATCCAGAAATTCTACCGAATCAATGGCGGAAGTACGCAAAACAAAGGTGTAGTGCCTGATATTGCTTACCCAACGGCAATTGATCCAGCAGATACTGGTGAAAGTGTTGAAGATAATGCTCTGCCTTGGGATAGCATAGATAAAGCTAACTATTCAGTGTTACAGCGTAACGATGGGCAAGTTGCTGCTTTAACCGCTCAACACCAAGCTCGTATTGCGACAGACATGGAGTTCGGCTTTATCGCGCAAGATATTGAAAAATATAAGGCTGATAAAGATGATAACGACCTTTCTTTGAACGAAAAAGTACGTCAACAAGAGAGTGATGATGGGGATGAGCTTCGTCTAGAGCGTATCAATCAACGTCAAAAAGCCGCTAAGCTAGAGGCATTTAAAACGTTGGATGATATCCCTAAAGACTACGAAGCCCCGGATGCTTATCTTGATGAATCTGTTGCTATCATGCTGGATATGATCAAGAAATAGAGCAAATACCTGTTAAAAGGTGATTGTTTAAAGATGCACAATTTAAAAAGCGAGCCTAGGCTCGCTTTTTTTGTGTCTATGATTTGACAGGAATACCTGATTGTAACCGTTGAGACTGTCGCAAAGAACACTCAATGTTCAGGGTTATTTAGCTCTGTTTTGTGTCGAATAATGACATTTAAGTTACTTTGCACTTAAAATTTAGTGACTTGGATCAAATTTTTTCGCTTTCTATTCATTACGTGCCTAAGCTTAAAGAAAACGAGGGGGCGCGTATGAAATGGATTCTACTATTTTTATCTTGTTTAAGTTTTGTTGCTTTTGGGAGTGAGGTCGCTTCAAGCGATCAGCAATCAAAAAGTGACAGCAATCTATCTCATTTTGACCTTCCTTTACTGCTTGGTGATTGGTATTTGATGAACCCAGATCCTGAACAAGGTACTGAAAATTTTAGAGCGATAAAGCTAACCCTTGATTCAAATTATTCATTCTCCATTGATATTCAAAAGAAAGACTACAGTGTCGACCATTGGGAAGGCTTGTATAATGCCAATGAAGATACCATTATTTTGGGTTTAAACACCTCTGAACCTCAAGTTTACGCCTATAGCAGTAACCATAATATGTTGAACCTCAACGGTGTCATGTTTACCAAAGCCTTACCGAATGCACTGGCAGGTATTTGGTCGAGTGCTGAGCTTTCAGGTAGCGACCTACGCGCGAGTAACATTCAAAAAATGGATTTAGTGCTTCAACCTGACTTTGTATTTATGTTCAGAGTGTCCGATGAAGTGGGGAGTGAAGTTGTTCGTCGTGGGGTGTATTACACAGAAGGCGATCAATTGGTGCTTCTGTATGAAAATGGCGAGCACGGCACTCGTTACACATTAAACAGCGACGTCTTGACGCTTCAAGGTGAAGAAGGCGACATGTTTGCAGTACTCAATCGTATTCGATAATGATGAGTTGGATGCGCAAAGTCAGGTTTGTTGATAATATGGCTCACAGTTCATTTATTAGCCGTTCCTTTCTTATTTGGTTGATAAAATAGCAAAACATGGAGGCGTTTTACTACAATGCCTCCTTTTTTCAATATTCCCCTTGTGTTCTTGGCCCTCAACCTTTAGATATATACAGTTAAAATACAATTACGTATAACGATCAAAAGGAACCCGTCATGGCACATACACCTCAAGCCAAGTATCGTAAAGATTATCAATCACCATCTCACACTATTTCTCAAATCGATCTTACTTTCGATTTGTACGATTCAGCGTCCATCATTACGGCGGTGTCTAGTGTTAAGCAAGAGAAAGATAGTTCGACCTTAGTACTTGATGGTGAAGGTTTGACGTTGGTTTCTGTTTTAGTAGAGGGTCAAGAGTGGACGCAATTCGAGCAATCTGAAACTCAACTGACACTGAGCGGACTACCGAAAGATTTCACACTCACGATCGTGACGGAAGTAAACCCTGAAGGGAATAGTGCACTTGAAGGTTTGTATAAGTCGGGTGGCGCATTCTGTACTCAGTGTGAAGCTGAAGGTTTCCGCCGCATTACTTACTATATGGATCGCCCAGACGTGTTGGCGAAATTCACGACAACAGTCATCGCAGACAAATCTGAAAACCCATTCTTACTAAGTAATGGTAACCGTGTAGATGAAGGTGAAACTGAAAACGGTCGTCACTGGGTGAAATGGCAAGACCCACATCCAAAACCAGCGTACTTGTTTGCACTTGTTGCGGGTGACTTCGATGTACTTCGTGACGCTTACACCACACAATCAGGTCGTAATGTTGACCTAGAAATATTTGTCGACAAAGGCAATTTGGACCGTGCGAACCACGCGATGGTTTCTTTGATTAACTCAATGAAGTGGGACGAAGAGCGTTTCAATCTTGAGTATGACTTAGACATCTACATGATCGTAGCTGTTGATTTCTTCAACATGGGCGCGATGGAAAACAAAGGTCTGAACGTATTTAACTCTAAGTTTGTTTTAGCGAACGACCAAACAGCAACCGACACCGACTACCTAGGCATCGAAGCGGTAATCGGTCATGAATATTTCCATAACTGGACCGGTAACCGAGTGACATGTCGCGATTGGTTCCAACTAAGCTTGAAAGAAGGCTTAACCGTATTCCGTGACCAAGAGTTCTCATCTGATCTTGGTTCTCGCGCAGTAAACCGAATCAACAATGTTCGTATTATTCGCGGGCCACAATTCGCTGAAGATGCAAGTCCAATGTCTCACCCAATTCGCCCTGAAAAAGTGATAGAAATGAACAACTTCTACACATTGACGGTATACGAAAAGGGCAGTGAAGTGATCCGAATGATCCACACATTGTTGGGTGAGGAAGGTTTCCAAAAAGGCATGAAGCTTTACTTTGAACGTCACGATGGTACCGCTGCAACTTGCGAAGATTTCGTTGCTGCAATGGAAGATGCGTCGGGCGTTGACCTGTCTCAGTTCCGTTTATGGTACAGCCAATCTGGCACGCCGACGCTGTCTGTTGAAAGTCACTACGACGCAGACAAAAAAGAGTACACGTTAACAACTCGCCAAGTAACGGCTCCAACTCATGAGCAAACGGAAAAGCAAGCTCTGCATATTCCTTTTGATATCGAGTTATACACCGCTGCTGGCGATGTCGTTGGGTTACAATGTAACGGAAAGCCAGTTCACAACGTACTTGATGTGAAAGAAGCGGTACAAACGTTCGTGTTTGAAAACGTTTCAGAGCAACCGATCCCATCGCTACTGCGTGAATTTTCTGCGCCAGTGAAACTGGAGTACGACTATTCGGATGAAGAACTTATCTTCTTGATGGTGAATGCTCGCAATGAATTTTCTCGTTGGGATGCGGGTCAAATGCTGCTAGCGAAATACATCCGTAGCAACGTAGATAACGTTCAACAAGGTCAAAAGTTTGAACTTTCTGCTTCTGTTGTTGATGCATTCCGCGGGGTACTGCTTAGTGATTCACTAGAACCTGCGTTTATTGCAGAAATGCTTTCTCTTCCAAGTCATAACGAAGTGTCGGGTTGGTATGAGCGCGTTGATATTGATGCGGTCGCATCTGTTCTTAACTCAATGAAAGTAACACTAGCTGCAGAACTTGAAGACGAGTTAGCGGCGGTTTATCACAGTCATGCACTAACAGAATACACGATCGATCACGATTCGATTGGTAAGCGTACTCTACGTGAAGTTTGTCTAAGTTACTTAGCGCATACTGAAAAGGGTAATGACTTGGTTGTTGCTATGTACCAACAAGCAAACAACATGACAGATACAATGGCAGCGATGGGCGCGGCGAACAGTGCGCAACTACCATGTCGTGAAACCTTGATGGCGGATTACAGCGACAAGTGGAAACATGATGGTCTTGTCATGGATAAGTGGTTTGCATTGCAAGGTTCAAACCCAAGCTCTAATGCACTTGAAGTGATTAAAGCGTCGATGTCGCACCAAGCGTTCAGCTTGAAGAACCCGAACCGTACTCGTAACTTGGTTGGTTCGTTCTTAAACATGAACCCGGTTCAATTCCACGCCAAGTCAGGACAAGGTTACACGTTTGCGGGCGAGATCCTACGTGAACTGAACAGCAGCAACCCGCAAGTGGCTTCACGTTTGATTGACCCGCTACTTAAGTTCCGTAAGTATGATGATGAACGCCAAGCTCTAATTAAAAAAGAACTTGAGACGCTGAAGAACATGGACAACCTTGCAAAAGACTTATTCGAGAAAGTGGCAAAAGCACTAGAGGCTTAAGTCAGCCGCTTATTCATGTAACGGTTTGATCATAAGCAGTTTGCTAATAAACAGTTTACTAGTAACGAAAAGTCATCAGTGGTAGAGAATATCTGCCACTGATTTTTTGTTTCTAGCTTATCGAATTTTCGATAAGCTAGAGCCGTTTCATTTTCAGACATCGTTAAGTGCCAAAAATACCGGCACTGTATATTTATACAGGTATCGTATGAATCGCTATATTTTCCAACTTAACATCTCATATCAGCAGTTTTTGGCCAGCTATTCTAGTGCGGCAAGTAAAGTTCAAGTGATAACAACAACAGGTTTACGCTTACAGTTACCTGCAACTCGGTTCAGACCATTTCTTACACAAATAGGGGTTAGAGGGCAGTTTAGGCTGACAACTGACCAAAAAAATAAGTTTATTAAGTTAGAAGCTCTGTAAACCTTGGCGTGCCTAGTGAGTTAAAAGGAATCTTAATCACATAATCAAACATTTCACCTCTTACCACCTCCAAAACAATTAACTATTTTTCAATAATGCTTTTACAATAAATGAATGCATTACCTTTGCTTAACTCGTTAGTAGAAAAGCGCTCAACGGCACGTTTCAAACACCAGATTAAGTGATCCCCCTAATAATAAAATATAATTCTAATTGTGGAGTGTGACTATGACCGCACGTGAAACTGTGGTTCCAGTTTTACTTGAAAAAGTTTACAAGCTGATTCAAGACAAACTTGACCTTGCTCATCGACCTCTCGTAACTCAACTTGCTCAACACTTGTTTAGTAACGTTTCTCACGACGATCTGACTCAGAGAAACGAATCAGATTTATATGGTGCTGTAGTTAGCTTATGGCATCACATCAATGAAAAGAAAGCTGACCAAATCTCTGTTCGTGTTTTTAACCCGACAGTAAGTCGTCAAGGTTGGCAATCTACTCACACTATCGTAGAGATAGTCGTACCAGATAGCCCATTCCTTGTAGACTCTGTAAAAATGGCGCTGACTCGCCTAGACCTTTCTTCTCACCTTATGCTTCACAATCCAACACAAATCTCTCGCTCTGATAAGGGCAGTGTTGTCGGCGTTAGCAATAACGAAGGTGCATTCCAATCACTTTTCCATATCGAAGTAGACCGTCTTAGCAGCAAAGCTGAAATGACAGCGCTCAAAACGGAACTACTGGATATCTTTACCGATACTGGTTTAGTTGTGAACGATTGGCTGAAGATGGTTGAAAAACTAGAGGAAGTAACCAATCAAGTAGAAAAGCAAAAAGAAAGCATTCCTGTAGACGGCCAACGCTTTGATGAGACGTTGGCGTTTCTTCGTTGGTTAGGCGAGCACAACTTTACGTTTATGGGCTACAAGGAATATGACCTTGTTTCTGTAAATGGCGACACAGAACTACAACCGACCAAGGAGCAAGGTCTTGGTTTGTTTGCGAATTCAGATCGTGTGCGTAACGTTAAGCTGTCTGAGTTTTCTGATTCGGCACGTCTTGAAGCTAAAAAGCCTTATGTACTTATCGTAACCAAGGGCAACACGGCTTCACGCATTCACCGCCCAGCTTACAATGATTACATTGGTATTAAGAAGTTCGATAAGAACGGTAAGGTTATTGGTGAACACCGCTTTACTGGTCTTTACACCTCTGCCGTTTATAACCAAACCGTTGAAACCATTCCTCTAGTTCGCGAGAAAGTAGAGCGTATCTTAGACGCGAGTGGTTACCGTGAAGGTTCATACTCTTACAAAGCTCTGCACAACATTCTAGAAAACTACCCGCGAGATGAACTGCTTCAAGCTCGTGAAGAAGAATTGCTAGAAGTCGGTACTGGCGTAGTTCAAATGCAAGATCGCGATCTTCTGCGTTTGTTTGTTCGTAAAGACCCGTTTGGCCGTTTCTTTAGCTGCATGGTTTACGTTACCAAAGATCGTTACAACACCGAGCTTCGTCGTCAAACCCAACGCATCTTGAAGCAGTATTTCGGTTGCGAAGAAGAGGTCGAATTCACGACATACTTCTCTGAAAGCCCACTGGCAAGAACGCACTATATTGTTCGTGTTGATAACAACAACATGGATGTGGACGTGAAAACAATTGAGCAAAATTTAATGGAAGTATCGTCTACGTGGGATGACCGCCTGTCTGAATCAATCGTTGCTAACTTCGGTGAGAGCAAAGGTCTTCCGTTATCGAAAGAGTACATGCGTGCATTCCCACGTTCGTACAAAGAAGACATGATGCCTGGTTCTGCGGTTGCAGATATCGAACGTCTAGAAGCTCTGAGTGAAGACAACAAACTTGGCATGCTTTTCTACCGCCCTCAAGAAGAAGCGGCAGACTCTAAAGCTGTTCGTTTGAAGTTGTTCTATCACAGTGATGAGCCTATTCACCTGTCTGATGTTATGCCAATGCTTGAAAACTTTGGCCTGCGCGTTATTGGTGAATCACCTTATGAAGTACGCAAGACCAATGGAGTGACTTATTGGATCCTTGATTTCTCGATGCTGCACAAGAGTGACAAGACGATTGATCTTCGTGAAGCGCGCGATCTATTCCAACAAGCCTTTGCTGCGATTTGGGAAGGTGAATTAGACAGCGATGGTTTTAACCGCTTGGTATTGGGTGCGGGTCTTTCTGGCCGTGAAATCTCAATCTTACGTGCGTATGCGCGTTACATGCGCCAAGTGGGTTTCCCATTCAGCCAACAATACATTGAAGACACATTGTCTCATTACCCAGATCTAGCGAAAGGGTTAGTGAGCTTATTCGGCAAGCGTTTTGATCCTAAATTAAAGGGCAGCGCGAAAGGCCAACAAGATCTTATTAAGAAGATCACTGAACAGTTGGATCATGTAGAAAGCTTGGATGATGATCGTATCATTCGTCGTTACATGGAAATGATCACAGCAACGCTTCGTACTAACTACTACCAGTTAGACGACAACAAACAGTCTAAACCTTGGTTGGCTCTGAAAATGAGACCAAGCGAGATCCCAGATATCCCAGCGCCAGTTCCTGCGTTTGAGATCTTTGTTTACGCACCAGACATTGAAGGTGTGCACCTACGTGGCGGTAAAGTCGCTCGTGGTGGTTTACGTTGGTCAGACCGTCAAGAGGATTTCCGTACTGAGATTCTAGGCCTAGTTAAAGCGCAACAAGTTAAGAACACAGTAATTGTACCGGTTGGTGCAAAAGGTGGTTTCGTTTGTAAGCGTCAGCACATGATGTCTGGCCGTGATGAAATTTTTGCTGAAGGTCAACGTTGTTACAAGCGCTTCATCCGTGCACTACTAGACGTATCAGACAACATTATTGAAGGCGAGGTTATTCCACCGAAGAGTGTTGTTCGTCACGATGAAGATGATCCGTACTTGGTTGTTGCTGCCGATAAAGGTACAGCAACGTTCTCAGATCTAGCAAACTCAGTATCTGATGAGTACAACTTCTGGTTAGGCGATGCGTTTGCCTCTGGTGGCTCTAACGGTTACGACCACAAAGCAATGGGTATCACCGCGAAAGGTGGTTGGGAATCTGTTAAACGTCACTTCCGTGAAATGGGCATCAACTGTCAAACAACGGACTTCACCGCTATAGGTGTAGGTGATATGGCGGGCGATGTGTTTGGTAACGGCATGCTGTTGTCTAAGCATATTCGTATACAAGCTGCGTTTAACCACATGCATATCTTCATCGATCCGAATCCAGAATCAGCATCAAGCTGGGTAGAGCGTGAGCGTTTGTTTAATCTACCTCGCTCAAGCTGGGAAGATTACAACAAAGACCTTATCTCTCAAGGTGGTGGCATCTTCTCTCGTCGAGCGAAGTCTATCCCTTTGACGCCTGAAATTCAGAAAATGCTGGGTACTAAGAAAGCATCAATGGCACCGAATGACTTGATCAAAGCGATCTTGTCTATGCAGGTTGATCTTCTTTGGAATGGCGGTATCGGTACATATGTTAAGTCTTCAAACGAGACTCATACTGATGTTGGTGACCGTGCAAATGACGTGCTTCGTATCGATGGCCGTGACCTGAAAGCTAAGGTTGTTGGTGAAGGCGGTAACTTGGGTATGACTCAACTGGGTCGTATCGAATACGCGCTAACGGGTGGCCGCGTTAATACTGACTTCGTTGATAACGTTGGTGGTGTTGACTGTTCGGATAACGAAGTAAACATTAAGATTTTCCTGAATGGTTTGGTGTCTAATGGTGATCTAACCGTTAAGCAACGTAACCAAGTACTTGAATCAATGGAAGATGAAGTTGGCGAAATCGTACTAGACGACGCATATTGCCAAGCTGAGTCTATTTCGGTTACTGAACATCAAGGTGTTGGCCTAGTAAAAGAGCAAATCCGCTTTATTCACACTATGGAGAAAGCAGGGTACTTGGATCGTGGTTTGGAATACATCCCAGATGACGAAACACTGCTTGAGCGTGAAAAGCAGGGCCAAGGCCTAACAAGACCAGAGCTTTCTGTACTTGTCGCTTACGGAAAAATGGTGCTTAAAGAAGATCTTGTTAGTGATGATATCGCTAATGATGAATTCCATGCTCAACAGCTTATGCAATACTTCCCAACAGCGTTACGTCGTAACTACTCTCAGCACATGGATAATCATCCACTACGTTCTGAAATCATTGCGACGGCATTGGCTAACCAAATGGTTAACGAGATGGGTTGTAACTTCGTCACTCGTCTGCAAGAAGAGACGGGCGCAAATATCGTTGATATTGCCAATGCTTACGCGGCATCACGTGAAATCTACGGTCTTGGCAAAGTTCTGAAGAGCATCCGTGAACTGGACAATGTTTCAAGTTCCGAAGCTCAATACGAATTGATCTACCATGTTCGTCGTACACTTCGTCGTTTGGCTCGTTGGTTGCTAAGAAACCGTACTGGTAAACAGTCAGTGAAAGCACTGATTGAACTTTACCAAGGTGATGTTCTAACTATCACAGAGAAACTGGATGAAAACCTAGTGGCTTCTGAAGTAGAAGAGCATAACGCAATGGCACAGCTATGGATTGACCAAGGTGTAAACGCTGAGTTGGCTAATTCAGTCGCGCGTTTGTCTAGCTTGTACTCAGCACTGGATATATCCACAGTGGCTCGTGAAACAGGTAAAACAGTACAACAAGCGTCTAAGCTTTACTTCAATCTTGGTGATCGCTTGTCTTTGCACTGGTTCTTGAAGCAAATCAATGGCCAAGCAGTAGATAACAACTGGCAAGCGCTGGCACGTGCAGCATTCAGAGAAGATCTGGATTGGCAGCAACGTCAGCTAACTGGCCAAGTACTTAACTGCGGTTGTGCTTCAGATATTGATGTGATTAAAGCGCTTGATGATTGGATGGAAAGCAACTCGGTTTCTCTACATCGTTGGGAAAGCATCTTGAACGAATTCAAAGTAGGTTCGGTTCATGAGTTTGCTAAGTTCTCAGTAGCACTACGTGAATTGATGCTATTGAATCTAAACTGCATGTCGACAGACTAGCGATTAGATAAAAACGAAAAGAAACAAGGGCAGGCCATCAGGTCTGCCTTTTTCGTTTGGCTGAACAGTGTTATTTGGCAGAGCAATGTTATTTAGGAGAATAGTGTCATTTGGCTGAATAGTGAATGACGTGTCCGATTATTTCATTGAGTCACTTATGCTTGGTCAAGTTAGCTTATCCTTAGTCGAGTTAATCTATGCTCGTTATATGAATGATAGTCAAATAGGCTGTTCGCGACAGGAAACGGTAACGTTTGCTTAATAATAAACCTCATTCGTTAGCAAACTCGATTATCTTACCCTTACAGACAGTAATAGATTGAATAGTTGGGTAAATAAGTAAATAATATCGCCCCGTTTACACGGCGCTTTTTTCTATCGGAGGCACAATGCTTTACCGTCTAGCCAGAACTGGCTTTTTTCAACTTGATGCCGAAAAGGCTCATGATCTTGCAATTCAAAATTTCAAACGCTTCACTGGCACACCTATTGATCTTTTGTATCGCCAACAATTACCTCACCGACCTGTAGAGTGCATGGGTCTTACTTTTAAAAACCCAGTTGGCCTAGCGGCTGGCCTAGATAAAAACGGCGAATGTATTGATGCATTTGGCGCAATGGGTTTTGGTTTCGTTGAAGTAGGAACGGTAACTCCTCGTCCACAAGCCGGTAATGACAAACCACGTCTGTTCCGTCTTGTTGAAGCCGAAGGTATTATCAATCGTATGGGTTTTAACAACCTAGGCGTAGATAACCTAATTGAGAATGTTAAGAAGTCGAACTATGACGGCATCTTAGGTATCAATATTGGTAAGAACAAAGACACGCCAATTGAAAAGGGCGCAGAAGATTACATTATCTGTATGGAGAAGGTTTACCAATACGCGGGTTACATTGCGGTAAATATCTCTTCACCAAACACTCCAGGACTTCGTTCGCTACAATACGGCGAAGCACTTGATGATCTGTTGTCTGAGCTAAAAACCAAGCAATCTGAATTAGAAGCGAAGCATGGAAAATATGTCCCGCTTGCTCTTAAGATCGCTCCGGATCTAAGTGATGACGAAATTAGCCAGATTTGCGAATCGTTGATCAAAAATAAGATCGATGGTGTGATCGCAACCAATACGACATTGGATCGCAGTATCGTTGAAGGCATGAAGCATTGCGACGAAGCGGGTGGCCTAAGCGGACGTCCAGTTCAATCTCGCAGTACTGAAGTTGTTCGTAAACTTCACGAAGAGCTGGGTGACCAACTACCGATCATCGGGGTAGGTGGCGTTGACTCTTACGTTGCTGCAAAAGAGAAAATGATGGCGGGCGCGAAGCTTGTACAAGTTTACTCTGGTTTCATCTACAAAGGTCCAGGTCTTGTAGGCGATATCGTCAAAAATCTATAGTTCGTAAAAACGATCTTAGTCCAAAGACTACAATCCGGCATCGTCTTAATAAAAGAGACACTGTAACTCACTGAGTTGTAGAGAAAAGCAATAAGAAAGAGGAATTCATTTCCTCTTTTTTTTTGCCTATCGCACAGTAAAATTACTGTAATTGAAGGTAATTTTGCGTTTTACCTAATGGAATGGTTCAACAGTGTGAGACGAAATGATGCTTAAACCTAGCGATACATGGAGTTGGTATTACGATGAGCAGCAATGTTCATTGATGCTAAACCTCGGAGAGGATATGATTTTTAAAACGAATCTGGTCCGCAATAAGCTGGTGGACTGCGCTTTTAAAGATAATGAATTCACTGTTGATGATGCATCTTCCTACCAAACCTTCAAAGAACAAATTTCTGGCTTAGAACTGTCTGAGCCACGCCAAGCAGAGCTTGCACTTTATTGCGTGGCCGCGAAGCGTTTTCATAAGCCTGTACAGCCTAAAAGCTGGTTCTTCGACTCACAAGGCACTGGCCATGAATATCCTCAAGAAGGGGATATTATACAAATGAATAACGAGCATAGTCTTGGTTACTTCATTGTATTGGAAGTAGGAGAGTGTGCGAGCTTATGTGCATTTGTAGACTTAGAAGAGTTCCTCTTAACCCCTTCAAAAGGTTTACGCTTTGGAGACTCGATTAAAGTCATGCACGATAGAATGACTGACGCAAATGCCATCCTTCATCAAACGCATATTGCTATGGTGGGTTAACCTCTAATCTCTAACCTAGAGCATCACTCGAGCACGATTCCGACCAACCATCGCTACGAATAAACCTGTAATACCTCCCCATAATCGGCTTAATAGCCGATTTTTTTGTGCCTAAAAAAGCCTATCTCAATAAATACGACGTAGTTCATTCATTTGAATGACGTTGTTCACTTATTTAATTTGTGAAAAACGTATCTTTTTTAACCTCAATTTAGACCGATTCTCTCATTATCGATAGCGGGTTTCCTCTGTTTATTCCTTGTTTGGGGTCTTTTGTTGCTAAGTTTCAGTCTGAATTGTCTGTTGGTGTATACCAATTTCAGGGTGAATATAAATGCACTTGATGGTTTAAGCCTAACGATGAGTGTTATTTCTGTGAGATTGAGAGTTGTTGTGTGGTAAGGGGATGCGAGTAAGCGATCGCTTCATGACTGAGCATTTGCTAAGCAGTTAGTAGAAAGATTCAATGAAAAGACGAGTTTAGTGTGATGCTCTAATAGCAAATTCAGGTATAATCGAGCTCATTTTTATCAATAAAAGAACACTATGAATCAATATCTAGCGGTTACCTCAAATGGCCTTGAGAATTTATTAGTTGAAGAACTAACCCAACTAGGGATTACAAACGCAAAACCTGTTCAAGCAGGTGTTAAATTCAAAGCCACCAATGAGCAAATTTATCGTTGTTGTTTGTGGAGCCGTTTGGCTTCTCGATTTGTACGTGTCCTTTCAGAATTCACTTGTATGGATGACATGGATCTTTACCTATCGACCACTGCGGTTAACTGGGTAAATCAATTCCATAGCACTAAGCGTTTCGTTGTTGACTTCAATGGTACGAACAACGAAATCCGTAATAGCCAATACGGTGCGATGAAAGTAAAAGATGCCGTTGTAGATTGCTTCGAGAAGAAGTCTTTACCGCGCCCATCTATTAGCAAAGAAAATCCAGATATTCGAATTCACGTTCGTCTGCATCGCGACAAAGCGATTCTTGGTGTGGATATGGTAGGCAGTGGTCTTCATCAACGTGGCTACCGTCCAGAATCAGGTCGTGCACCACTGCGTGAAACTCTTGCTGCAGCGATTCTTCTTCGTAGTGGTTGGGATGCAACGAAACCTTTCCTAGATCCTATGTGTGGCTCAGGCACGTTAGTGATTGAAGCGGCGATGATGGCTGCAAACATGGCACCTGGTGTGAAACGTCAGAAATGGTGTTTTGAATCACTAGAAGATTTCGAACCTGAGCTTTGGGCTGAAGTGAAAGCTGAAGCGAACGTTCAAGGTCGTCGTGGCGTTAAGAAAGTAGAATGTAAGTTCTTCGGCTATGACAACGATGAACGCATGATCAAAACGGCGCGTGATAATGCACGTCGCGCTGGCGTTGAAGAGTTGATTGAATTCGAAGTAGGTGACGCAGCAAAGCTTAAACGCCCTGCAGAGTTCAATGATGGTGTGATTGTGTCAAACCCTCCTTATGGTGAGCGTTTAGGTACAGAGCCTGGCTTGATTGCACTGTACACAGCATTTGGTGCCCAACTTAAAGCGGAATTTGGCGGTTGTAACGCGTCTATCTTCTCTAGTTCTGACGAACTGCTTAGCTGCTTGCGTATGCGTGCAGACAAACAGTTCAAACTGAACAATGGTGCGTTACCGTGTCACCAGAAGAACTACTCAATTTCAGACCGTCCTATGTCTGAGCGTCCAACTGGCGAGCAAGAGCAGCTAATTGCACCTGATTTCGCGAACCGTCTTAAAAAGAACATCGGCAAGATCGGTAAGTGGGCTAAGAAAGAGCAACTAGATTGCTACCGTATCTACGATGCTGACTTACCAGAATACAATGTAGCGATTGACGTATACCCGGGTCACCTTGTGATTCAAGAATACGCAGCACCTAAAGATGTACCGGAAGACAAAGCTAAGCGTCGTTTAACCGATATCATCCGAGCTTCGATTCAAGTGACTGGCGTTGAAGCAAACAACGTCGTGCTTAAGGTTCGTCAGAAGCAGAAGGGTCGTTCTCAATATCAGAAGATGGCTCAAGACTCTTCTAACCTAGAAGTAAACGAATACGGCGTTAAGCTGATTGTTAACCTTCATGACTACTTAGATACAGGCTTGTTCTTGGATCATAAGATTACTCGTCGTCGTATTGGTGAGATGGCTGGTGGTAAAGACTTCTTGAACCTGTTTGCTTACACAGGCAGTGCTTCTGTTCATGCTGCAGTAGGTGGCGCTCGCTCTACAACGACTGTTGATATGTCGAACACGTATCTTGAGTGGGCAAAAGAGAACATGGAACTGAACGGCCGTGTTGGTCGTCAACACCAATTCGTTCAAGCTGACTGCTTACAATGGTTGGCAAAAGAACAAGGATCTTACGACTTGATCTTTATTGATCCACCAACATTCTCAAACTCTAAGCGTATGGATCAATCTTTTGATGTTCAGCGTGATCACATCCAATTGATGGAAGACCTAAAGCGTCTTCTAAGAGAAGAAGGCACGATTGTGTTCTCTAACAACAAGCGTCATTTCAAGATGGATATGGAAGGACTGGAAGAGCTGGGTCTTAAAGCTCAGAATATCTCGTCTAAGACGTTGCCTCTGGATTTCTCTCGCAACAAGCACATTCATAACTGCTGGTTGATTACTCATAAGTAATTAAGAGATTGTATAAGGATATATAGTGCTGACTCTCTACAGTACAGAAGGGTGCCATCTATGTGAGATGGCATTCAAACTCACGGAACAGCTGAATATAAGTCATCAGATCAATGTGGTGGATATCGCATTGGATGATGAGCTCTTCTCCCGTTACGGGGTCACTATTCCGGTACTCAAATTTGAAAGCTCTGACTTGTCTAAACACTCAGAGCTTAACTGGCCTTTTGGCTTGTTAGAACTTAACGATTGGTTAAAGAAGAATGGCATTACTTACAATTCATAATGGGCAATTAGCGTTTGGCGATCACCCGTTATTAGATGGTGCGGATTTCGCACTACAAGAAAACGAACGTGTGTGTTTGGTTGGCCGTAATGGTGCAGGTAAATCAACGTTAATGAAGATTTTGTCTGGCAACATCATCATGGATGACGGCAAGATGCAGATCACGCAAGATGTGGTTGTATCTCGTCTAGAGCAAGATCCACCGCGTAATGAACAGGGATCTGTTTACGAATACGTCTCGGGTGGTTTAGCTGAGGTAGGTGAGTTGCTTAAGGAATACCACAACTTACTCGATGTGATTGCAGAAGATCCTAGCGAGAAGAATTTAAATCGCCTTACTCGCGTTCAAGAAAAATTGGATCATGCAAATGCTTGGCGTTTTGAAGATCGCGTAAGTAATGTTCTTGCTGCACTTAAACTAACAGCAAATACTAAACTGACGGAACTGTCAGGTGGTTGGCAACGTAAAGCCGCACTTGCACGTGCGCTTGTATGTGACCCTGACGTATTACTGCTTGATGAGCCTACCAACCACTTGGACGTAGCTACGATCGAATGGTTAGAAGCTTTCTTAAAAGATTTCCGTGGTTCAATCATCTTTATCTCGCATGACCGTGCTTTCATCAAATCAATGGCGACACGCATTGTTGATCTTGACCGTGGCAAGCTAAGTTCTTTCCCTGGTGATTACGACAACTACTTGTTAGAGAAAGAAGAAGCGCTACGTGTTGAAGAGATGCAAAACGCTGAATTTGACAAAAAGCTAGCGCAAGAAGAAGTTTGGATTCGTCAAGGCATCAAAGCGCGTCGTACGCGTAATGAAGGCCGTGTTCGTGCTCTTAAAAAGCTTCGTGAAGAGCGCCAAGATCGTCGTGAAGTACAAGGTAAAGCGAACATCCAAATCGATACGTCTGCGCGTTCAGGTAAAATCGTATTTGAAGCAGAGAACCTTAACTTTGCATTTGAAGGTAAAGAGATCGTTACAGACTTTAGCTTCAACATCATGCGCGGTGATCGCATCGCACTTATCGGGCCAAATGGCTGTGGTAAGAGCACGGTGCTTAAACTGCTTCTTGATCAACTTAAACCTGATTCAGGTCGTTTGCATTGTGGTACTAAGCTGGAAGTGGCTTACTTCGACCAATACCGTGAAATTCTAGACCCTGAGAAGTCGGTGATTGATAACCTGGCTGACGGTAAGCAAGAAGTAACAGTAGGCGGACGTGAGCGTCATGCACTGAGTTACTTACAAGATTTCTTGTTCTCTCCTAAACGTGCTCGTACCCCTGTTAAAGCACTATCTGGTGGCGAGAAAAACCGATTGTTATTGGCTCGTATTTTCCTTAAATCGAATAACTTGTTGATTCTCGATGAGCCTACCAATGATTTAGATATCGAAACATTGGAACTTTTAGAAGATTTGCTTGCCAACTATCAGGGTACGCTTCTTTTAGTGAGCCACGATCGACAGTTTGTTGATAACACGGTTATGACAAGTTGGATATTTGAAGGCAACGGCGTTGTTGAAGAATTTGTTGGTGGTTACCACGATGCTCAGCAACAAAGAAAGCAGGCTATAGAGTACCGACAGGTTGAAAAGCCATCAAAGCCAGAGAAAGTAGTTGAGGAAACTCCCAAAACTGCGCCAGTTAAGGCTAAAGCTAAGAAGTTATCGTATAAGCTACAACGAGAACTAGAAGCGCTACCTTTGCGTTTGGAAGAATTGGAAACTCAAATTGAAACTCTTCAGGAAGAAGTCAACGATCCTAGCTTCTTTTCAAAATCTGTAGAGCAGACACAACCAGTATTAGATAAGCTATCTGCAGCAGAGCAGGAGCTTGAAGTTGCTTTTGAGCGCTGGGAAGAGCTCGAGGCACTACAACAGGAAAGTTAAGAAGTAATCATGACTTGTAATAAATTTAAATTAACAACAGTTGCAGCCTTAGTTTTGGCTGCAACTAACGCGAATGCTGCACTGTACAAGGTAGTTGAAGTCGCGACTCCTAGCTCAATTGTCGGAGCTTCTGAAACGTTTGGTGTCGCGATTCAACCAGCGGCGGTTACCGGAACTGAAAGTTGTTTTACCGCTGGTACTATCGGTGGTGTCGCTTGTGATAGCTTTAAGCTAGCAGGTGAAACTCGTAATTCGCTTGAAGCCATTAGTTACCGTGAAGAAGTTCCTTTCGCTATGGATGCTGTCTTCCAATATTTACAAGAGTTCGATGACTTCAAAAACTATTGTAAACGTGAACTAAGATATTCCACATGTGAAAGCTGGGCGAAAACTCGCTGGGAAGATACTTGGTTTAAGGAAAGAAACAACCTGAGTTATGTAAATGCAAAGGCATTTATAGAAGGCGGGGCAATACTCGATACTCGCAATACAGTGATCAACTCCCTTTATGTGAACGACGCATCAGAAGTTAAGCCTTTAGGTATCAAATCAGAAGGTAGCATTCGTAATAACGCAATCTTTACAACGTCACCAAATGGGCCTGCAGGATCTTCTGAGACTCGTGCATGGAAAGCTCTCAAAGCAAGTAATGGTATTGTTTACAATGTAGGTAGTGTTTCTACTAGTGAAACCATTACGGAGACGTCAACGCCGGATCCTGTATTTAGTTCAAAAGCTGCTATTTGGGATGGTACGAATACCAAGCAAATCGATTGGACTCGTGGTGGAACTGCTAGACAAGGCGATTACTATGCTCAAGGTAGCATGCGTTCAATTGCCGAATCGGATACTAAGTTTTATGGCGTAGGCTACAATACTGTTGATGGTAGTCGTGATCTGCAAGATATGAATGCATCTGTATTCATCAGTAAATCTCTGGACTTAGCTGACAGCGCGAATACTTGGACGACCAAATCAATTGAGGGGGCTAAGGTCAACTCTAACTCGTCTAATGATTACAAATACAGTAACTCTGTAGCGACCGATATCAACAAAAACTTGTTTGTTATTGGTAACTCTAAGCGTAATGGTCGAGTACCTGAAAATGGTAGCGCAGGCAGCAAGATGTTTGTTGTTACTAATGCTTCAGTTGCGACTCCAACAGCGACATACCTAACGGGTGGTATCTTCTTTGCTGGTTCGAGTGGTGAAGCTAGAGCAGTTAACAACTTCAATGAAATTGTTGGTCAAGTTGACGCAGAAACAACGCGTGAAGTTGATGGAAGTGAGCGTAGACACCGCGGCTTTATTTATCCATATCAAGCAACGGGTACTGACCCATCAAGAATTGATCTGTTTCAGAACAAAGCTTGGTTTCTAGATGATCTAACTAACGACGGCAACGTTGCTGGAGAGAACAACAAGTTCCGAATCATTGATGCTTCAGGTATCAACGATGCGGGTGTTATCTCTGCAACAGCTATAAAATGTATGATCGATACAAATGGAGACGGTAGAGGTAACGATGAACGAGCCTACGATACAACGTCTCACAATTCATACTGTGCTGGTGCTGCGTCTAATGCAGTAGAAGAGGTTGTTGCGGTTAAATTGATTCCTATCGAAGGTAAAGGTAAGAGTGATATCCAAGCTCGTAGTACTGATACAGCAAAGGTCGATCGTAAAGGCGGTAGCTTAGGTTGGTTCGCTTTGACTGTACTCGGCTTATTAGGGTTCCGTAGAAAATTTAAATAATTTCATCTCTTGAGCCCGAGTTCACAATTCTGAATTCGGGCTTTTTTTTCGCCTTGAGAAAAGTGAAAAACTGGTCGATTCTTAAAGTTGGAGTCACAAAAACTCCGCAAAGTTGTAATCATTGTATGTTAGTAAATAGAACACCCGTATGAGGACTGCACTATGAAGAGACAAAAGCGTGATCGACTAGAACGAGCACAATCTCAAGGCTACAAAGCTGGTATAAACGGTAGGTCACAAGAAGCTTGCCCATATAGCCAAATGGATTCTCGGTCTTATTGGTTAGGTGGTTGGCGTGACGCCAAAGGTGATAAGCAATCAGGTCTCTATAAATAGATAGGGCGGAACATATTCAAAGATCAAGGCTCCATTGTTGTAAAGCAGTGGAGCCTTGTTAGTTTCTGAATGGGACATAATATCAATCGTAGAATAATGGCGTAGAGAGCTAATGCTTTAAACTGATACTGATAGCGGAATACACAGTTGCTGGTGGACTAATACAGTACAGTTTCGGGATAAGAAAGTTTGTTTAATCAGTACATTCTAGTGCACTATAACTAAATGTATTGGAGTAAAAATAAAGCAGCCAATGGCTGCTTTATTAAAATCTAACTGCGTTACTCTAATTAAATGATTAGATTAGAATGCTGACGTATCTTGGAAAAGGCCAACTTTCAAATCTTTAGCAACATAAATCTCTTTGCCATCAACAAGTACGCGACCATCTGCAAGGCCCATAACTAGGCGACGGTTAACAACACGCTTCATGTGGATTTCGTAAGTCACTTTTTTCGCAGTAGGTAGGATTTGACCAGTGAATTTCACTTCGCCTACACCTAAAGCACGGCCTTTGCCTTTGCCGCCAACCCAACCAAGGTAGAAGCCAACAAGCTGCCACATTGCATCAAGTCCTAGACAACCAGGCATTACTGGGTCACCAGGGAAGTGACAGTCGAAGAACCATAGGTCAGGAGTAATATCCAGTTCAGCAAGAATCAAACCTTTACCGAAATCACCTTCAGTCTCAGACATTTTAGTGATGCGATCCATCATCAACATGTTCGGTGCTGGTAGTTGAGGACCTTCAGGCCATAGTTCGCCTTGGCTTGATGCTAGAAGATCTTCGCGAGTGTAAGAATCACGTTTGTTTTGCATTATCAATTACTCCAATTTTTGATAGGTGCATATTAGTGAACAGGTGTACGCTAAACAAGTCCGATCAGTACTAGACAAACCAGTTTTTAATGCGTCCAACAATTCCAATAGGGTGCTCATGTCTTTCAAAGTTTTCAATACGTTCCGCAATTTTGCTTAGAACGCTTTCTTGTTCATCGTCTCTAAATGGTTTGTTCATAATAAGAGGAATAGCTTCATCTACATTAGAGACAGACCAAATATGGAATTCTTTGTTTTTGATGCTTTCAATTAGGTCTGGCTTCAGAGCAAGGTGTCTTAAGTTGGATCTTGGAAGGATCACACCTTGTTCGCCAGTTAACCCGTTGTGTTTACACACATGATAGAAGCCTTCGATTTTCTCGTTTAGCCCACCAACTGCTTGTACACGACCGAATTGGTCGACAGCTCCGGTTACTGCTATTTGTTGATTGATAGGGTATTCCGACAAAGCACTGACCAAAGAGCAAAGCTCAGCAAGAGAAGCACTGTCGCCATCAACTTCGCAGTATGATTGCTCAAACACAACAGAAGCAGCATAGGGCAACGGATCTTCAAGGTTTAACGCGCTGCTTACAAACGCTTGCATGATCATCATACCTTTGGCGTGAAGGTTACCACCGAGTTCCGCTTTGCGCTCAACGTCGGCAATGTCACCATCACCAAAGTGGATAACACATGAAATTCGGGCTGGTTCACCATACGATACAGGGTGTCCTGGTACATCGATAACCGTCAGACCATTAACTTGTCCAACTTGTTCACCCTCGGTTTCGATAATAACTTGGCCATCTCGAATATCATCAAGAGCACGTTCAGGTAAGTACGATTCGCGGTTGTATTTGTGTTGCTGTGCTTGCTGAATATGGTGACCATCGATCTCATCATGGTCGGCTTCAATCAAAGCTTCGTTCAATAACGCATTGTGCCAAATCGGGCACAACGGTATATAGCTTTGGTCTTCAGTTTCTCTTGCTCCAGCAGTTAGAATGCCTGTCACCGCCTGTTGCGTGATGTTTGGCAGTTCATAACGTTGTTGGAGCCATTTAAGGTAACCAAGATATTGCGTCAACGTCTCTTCTGTTAGCTTTATGTCTTGTTCAATTTCACTGAATAGGCAGAAACCAGTTTGAATATCACTGTCTAGATAATCAAGATCGCCGAGTTGAGCTCGGTCTCCAACCACAATCAACTTAATATTGTAGGTAAGCGGTAAAGATGGAGATTGGTTTAAGTGTTCTGGGTTGCTACTGATGGGCTCTACGGCCTCACCAAGAAGTGCAGACTTAAGCAGTAACCAGCTTCCCGGGTTTGCTAGAATCAAGTTGGCTGAAACAATCAGATAACCATTGTTCGCTCTAGCCAGTAAGCCAGGCTTTGTCGCAACGACTTGGCCGTCTTTTGATTGAACTTGGTCAAACAAAGAGACAGCATTTAAAGACTCAGTTTTTATTACTGGTAACGTGTGATCATCTAGAGCAGTAACTAAAGATTCAACAATCATTTGACGATAGATCGAATTGTCCGGAGCGTTGACAAGTAAAACACGCGAAAGGTTGGACAAGCGGACAAAGCGGGTTAACGCATCGTTGAATCTATGTTGAATGTCTGAAAATGGGAAAGGCGAGATGTCAGGGAATTGCTCTAATTGAGCGCTATATTCGTCGTACTGAGGCGTAACATGTCGCCAATCTACTAGAGTCATTTAAGTTTCTGATTATGATAATGAGGTAGGGAGTATATAGAAAAACCGATCTCGCTTGTAGCTCTATGTTGTAGTTACTAATCACTAAGCTAATATAAGTATGATCTTGGTCTATTCTTTCAAGACAACAATTGTTAAATAGCCTATTTTGGGTTACGCTGTCACTAGGATTAACTCTCGAGATTAGACATGAAATATCAGCAACTTGAAAACTTGGAATGTGGTTGGAAATGGAACTATCTGGTCAAAAAATGGAAAGAAGGCGAGTCGATCACCTGCCATATTGATTCAAGTGAAGCTGACGTTGCTGTACAAGCCTTATTGAAGCTTGAACACCAACCAACAGGTGTTCTTGAGTGGATATCTGACAACATGTCTCCTGAGCTCGATAACAAGCTCAAGCAAGCGATTCGAGCTAAGCGAAAGCGTCACTTTAATGCTGAACAAGTTCACACTAAGAAAAAATCAATCGACCTTGATTATCGTGTATGGGAAAAGCTATCCCAGCGTGCGAACGAGCTAGGTTGTACGCTATCAGATGCCATCGAGTATTTGGTAAGCGAAGCATCTCGTAGTGAACAGGCCAGCAAGACAGTAACCAATCTTAAAGAAGATTTAAGCAAGCTCCTTTCTGACGATAAATAATCATCAACAGTAGTGGTGACATTATGATGTATGTAATCTTAATCGGTGCAGCGTTGGTTTTTTGGTTAGTCGCGGTTGATAGGCCGGTATTGAAAATCAAATTTAACGATGGGGCGATCGAACAAGTTAAAGGTCATCTTCCACCCAGCTTTAAGCACAACCTTCAAGAGATTGGCCACAACAACACTTTTAAAGGTGAATTAAAAGTGTACGCAAAGCGTTCTGGTTATAATCTCAAGTTCACAAAGGATGTACCTAAGAACGTGCAACAACGTATTCGTAATGTATTCCCACATAACGGCTTCAAATCTAAAGGTTCAAAGAAGGCGTAATTGTCGAGAATTACGTCTTATCTTGTCAATCTCCATACTAAGTTAGTTCTTCGCTTGCCTTAACCATCGTCATACTGTTCTCAGTTCCAATAAAGGAGAACAGTATGAGATATCTAATCCTTTTGTTGTTTTTTTCATCCCCAGTCGTATTTCCCGACGATGCATTGGTTAATCCGGTAGCCAAAAAAATCAAAGCCACGGTCATGAAAGGACTAAAAAAGAGCAATGTTGAAATCGATGGTTATTGTGACCTGATGATTGAAATGAAGCACTCCAAAGGTTACACAAAAATCAAGAGAGTGAGAACGTCCGGCGATAGTAAAGCTTGTAGACAGGCGAAACAGCACTTACCAACCAAGAAAAAGTTCAAATACAGTTTTCCAGAAAAGTTCATCCGACTTCATATCACAAACTGACCATTATAATGCCCTATAACTAAATGATATTAATATGATTGTCTAAACGCGAATGAATACGAGTGAGTTACGGTGATCTGACTAAGATGTTAATTTGTTGCACTGTCACCTTATATAAGCAAATATGTCTCGTAGGGCGTTCATTTTACTGATATCTATTTAGCCGAAGGTGCCAAATGTACACGAATCTTGTTTAGCGACAGCGTGTTTAACTGGGATGCCGAGGTGTTGGCAAGTCATTAGTACCTTTAGTTTTCTATCGGCAGGAGCATGTTCTGAGATAATCACAGAGCTTATACACTCTTTATTCAGATACAGCTTGTTGCCAATAATCTCTTCATTGGGCAGTACCCAGCGATATTCTTTTTCGTAACGCCAGTTTGAATGTTTGATTCCAAGTACGCTCGCGGCTAATTTCGATGCTTTTAAGTCAACTAGCGAAGGAGAACTAAGCATGCTTGGGTTGTCAGTATACTGAACTTCAAAGCAATTGAGATCTGCCTCACCGTGATAACAGTTAAGATCATACTCAATACACATACCTTTAAAGTTATCGCCATACTGAGACCAAAGTATGGGATGGTCATTCGATTGAGAGAAGCACATAACCTTGAAGTCGTTCAGAAGTTCTTTGTTGAACAGGTGATGAGATTCAAAAGGGTTATTAAAGGTCTTAGCGGAATCAAACCACAACGAACACTCGGATATCGATTGTATGTTTCTATCGTGAAGAGATCTGAACTTATAAAGTTTAGGCAACATATCAAACACCTGGTTTACAACATTGTCTGATGTTAACACTATAATTCATAATGTAAGCGTGAATGCATAGTGTTTGCTTGCTTAGTCACCAAGTTTAATCATATAACTGATTGATAGATCAAAATTTAAACACGAAATAGCAGCCTGTTTGAGTGATTTATCTTGCAATAGCGCTGGGTTTTTTAATAAGTTGCAACGTAACTTTGTATTGGTGGAAGAATAGGTCTATATTTGGAGGCAATGTAAAGGAAGTTAAGTGAACCAATAATGATAAATCCGACCTCAAAGAGATCGGACTATTTGCAATGTTAGGCTAGTTGACCGCAATAAATTGGTCTAGCCATTGAAGGAACTTTAGAAATGGTATCGTGCACCAATGTATGCTGTTTTGGATGAAACATCGATGGACTCTATTTCAATATGTGCAGAGCGGTAACCGATATGAACGTCGATGTTATCGGTAATTATTGCGCCCAATTCTCCACCGATTTGGTAAGCGGCCTCAGATTCAGAAGCTGAGAGCCCAAAGGCTTTGATTTCCGTATCAATAGATCCAACGCCTGCTAACAGGGAGACATACAAATCCAAGACGTCGCCTTTAACGATGAATTTGGGTTTAACATTCACGAAGAAGGCTTGGCCTTCAATATCCATCATTTGAGCAAAGTTAACTTTGCCAATTTTCCGGTACTCCGCTTCTAATCCCAGCTTTACTACATCGTGTGTATTGAACTCATAACCGCCAACTAAGTTATAACTCAAGTCAGCTAGATCAGAAGAATCTTCAATTTTGCTACCGCGGTATTCTAATTCGGTTTCATTATAAAACCCGATATCTACACCTGCATAAAAATGACCAAGCTCTTTAGCTGCTGTGTCATTTTCATTAGCAAGCGCGTATGAACTCATGCCAAAAGCGGTGAATAGTGATAGGGCAACCATACCGATTTTCATATTAAGCCTTTTATATAATAAGTTATTGATTCCTTGAATACCTTACCAAATGTAGAGCTTTTAAACTAATAATGGTTTTGTGTAACCATCTGATTTTATGAACTTATTATCGATATAAACATCAATACGAAACAACATGATTCGATTTTGCCCATATCGCTTTATGTTTACACAATCAATATGCCTTTAGCCGAATACAACAAGGTGGCGGGTAGGGAAACTGCTCAATCAAAACAAAGCTGAGGCGTTAAAGCGTAAAGATGAACTCGAAAATGAGAAGCATCAGGCGAGGGTGCGTCGATTGCAAAATGGCGAAGAGCAGGCCAGTAGCCTTGATGACATCAGCATTCGAGATAGGGGATTTAAGGATGAATTTATCCTGTTAGTCGTCTTCGTACCACTCATCTTGTCTTTCATTCCCAATTACGCGCCATATGTTGAACAAGGCTTCAATGCACTACAGAACATCCCTAACCCTTATTGGTTTGTCGTAGGTGCTGTTGTGGTCGATACGCTAGGCATGCGTGCCATGGTGCGATACCTACTTGAATACTACGCATCTCGATGGAAAACGAAGTGATGGCGCACCTCGATGCGTTAATCATTGCACTTATTACCGGTGGAGTCTCAAGCCTTGGCACGATTGCGGCTTTGAAAACCGACATCAACTGGATAAAGCGAGTGCAGCAAGACCAAGAGCAACGGATACGAAAACTGGAGGATCCCAATGGCTAAGAAAGGTTATAAGTGCAAAGGCCGCAAGCAAAATGGCCAGTTAATGAAAGGCTACACACTTAGAAATGGGCGAGTGGTCAAGGCTAACACGACCCGAAAGCGTTACAAGAATCGCCGATAAATCAATACTAAGAGCTACTTTTTATCAAAGTGGCTCTTTTTTTATCAGCTCTATAAGAGCCTTTAACGTTAGCGTCAAGTTTCATAACAAATGACTTAAGTCACTGTTATGAATGGGGTTAATGGGTATAATTCGCAACCATAAATCAAATTAAACAGACAAACCTTGTATTCAAATGCAAAATAGCTGTGAGTGTAGGCGAATTTGGTAAAAATCAATGAAATTAAAAAAATTATTACAACACGATTTTATACAGGCTTTCGAAAGCTTATTAGTTACTCCTTTTGAAAAAGAGCTATTTGTGGCGAGCCTGAGGAATTACTGTTCTCACGGAAATCCCTTACGATTCCATAACTTTGCTTTTTCCATGCGCGAACTCGTTTTACAAATTATTGCAAGACGTGCTCCTATCGAACAAGTTAAGGAAACGAATTGGTACGAAAAAGAGCATGATAGGCTTGATGTTACTCGAAGACAGCAACTAAAATTTTGTGCCCAAGGCTATTTGTCTGATGGCTTTTTTACAGAAGTTGATTTGGAAGATCTAAATTCCAATATCAAGTTTTATCTAAAGAAATTCAACTTCTTCAATAAATACACGCACATTACAGAAAAGCACCTAAAGCCCAACCCTAAACAGTTTTATACAGATATGAAGTTTATTATTGAGTTTTCTCAAGAAGTTGTGGAGAAACTTGAATTATGGGATGACATAGTCGTATCTGCGGTTGAAAATCGTTGTCATGAACAAATTTTCCAGTCAGTCATTGATAACTTCCCCGATGACTTAATGATTTTGGCAAATAATGTAATCATTGAAGAAATTCACCCAGAATCACTAGATATAATCACGGTTAGTGACGAACACATTGAGATTAGTGTGGATGGGACAGTTTATGTTAGTCAAGAGTATGGAAAAGGTGACGACTTTACTGAAATGGCAAATAATTATCCATTTACCATCTCTTTAGAAGTATCGGTAGATGATCCCAATAATGTCACCGTTGATCCCAGTAGCATCGAAGTTGATACGTCAAGCTGGTTCGAGTAACGCTAAGTAGCAAAGCATTTAAGGTTGATTCCCAATGCTTGGTATCTTTCATTCCATCGTTGGTTTTAGTGCTTACGGTGGTGTGGTTCAGTTTGATAGCGGTTAATGCTGCGTCAGCTTTTTCGAATGTACGTAAGTTGGATGTTTACAAATGTACTTTTACAAATATCAGAATGTTAGCCCTTTATCTTTAATGATGTTAAAGCGTGGCGAAGTCTATTTCGCCTCTGCAAGTGAGTTGAATGATAGGCATGAGTGTCGAGCTCGATATTTATTTAATGCCCCAAAAGAGGTTTGGGAGCGATTTGTAGATTATGATCTGCTCCAGTC
>NZ_JBFRVM010000069.1:20212-28658 GCF_041475145.1 Vibrio sp. 10N.222.49.A3 | reverse complement strand
ACTGCTGGTGCGGATCAAGTCTCATGAAATGGATTTTGATGACTTCCAACAGCCAGCAATTTTCTTTTCCAAGCCAAATGCGAAAGCAACAACCGATTAAGTATATACAGGCTTAAATTAAAAGTTGGAATGTTCGATTTTCTTCTTTGATTTGTAGGCTTTCATTGAAATTTTTAAGACAAGTTGTTCTTGTTTCGTTGAAATGAGCTGCTTAGTTAAAGCTTTGTGGTGTAGGTCCGTGATAAAGTTTTTTTCCCAAGGCGTAAGGCGGTCAAACCTTAATAAAATAGTGTCATTTAGTACATTGAACAACTCGTATTGGCTTTTATCCATTCGACTGCTGAGCATTCAATTAGAGCACTTAGCTAGAGAAATGACGTTAAGGCTTTCTACGTTATCATTTTTGCCTAAGGTAATGATTCGATAAGAGACCCCCCTCTCTAATAGTGGTCTTATTTCGATGTTGTCACAAAAACTAACGGCGACTTTTTCTACTAAGCTGTCCATATTCAAAGTTTTCTTTTTTACGAAAATAAGAGTGACACTATTGCCCTCTGACTGAGCATTTACGAGTGTGATTGAGCCTAACTCTTGTGGCAGTTGGCTTGAGATAACCGTCGCTCTATAATCGGCAAGCCCATTAGATTTTATTGGGCTTATCTGACAACCGTTAAGCATGACACTGACGAAGAAAATTACTGTTGTTCGTAGCATTATGCGCTTCTTCTCCCTTTAGGTGCCTTAAAATATTTATGGATATAACGTGAAGACATAGAAGATAAGAGCGCACTGTAATCTAAACTGAATGTGACTTTTTCCCCTACAAGTAGTGGTTTCTGTGAGGATTCAAGGACAAAGTGATCGCTAGTTGAAGACATGATCTTAATCCCATTCGGAGCCTTAAGCCCGCTGACACAAACATCTTGGCGGCCTAATGCCAGAATAGCTTGTGATACCTCCCCTCTATCTTGAAGGTTTTCTTTTTCACCAAAAGCATTTAACCCCCGACTTCCCCAAGGCAAAGTCGGTTTAATCTTGGATTCAATCACTTCAGCGGTCAAAGAAACCGCATCCGTATGTAAGCCTTTGATATTTTCGTGCTCTAAAGGCTCACAGCCTAAAAAAATTGCTTCTCCTATACGAAGGTTATTGACTCGAGTTAAGCCTGTTCTCTGAAGAGCCCAGTTAACTGAAGCAGAATTACCCCCTGAAATAATTTCTAGATTGACCCCAAATGTAGCTTCAATTCCATCGGCAAGATCAGAAAGAATATTCATATTTTGTTCATTTGGAGCGACGCCATACCGACAGGCTAAATTCGCACCAATTCCTTTTATCGTGATGTTCGGTAAAGAAATAATCTCTCGGATAAAATCAATCACGCGATTCGGCATCACACCTTCTCTGAGATCGCCAAGCTCAACCATAATAATGATACCGTGACGGCAATTTTGTTGTTCCGCTGCATGTGAAAGCCTCTGAATTACTTCAACTTCAGAATTTAAACTCATATCACTGTATTTTATTACACTCGCCACTTGACTTAGCATGGGCGTACGTATCAGCATTTTAGGGATAGCAATGCCTGATTCAGTCATCTTTTGAAGGTTTTCCATTCTTGAATCGGCTAACATTGTTGCGCCAGCATCAATAAGAACTTGTGCGATGATAGGGTGGCCGAGGAAGACTTTTGTTACAGGTGTAACGGATATATTTTTTAGTGAGAGCTGAGTGAGCAGGTACTGAGCGTTATGGTGAATCTTCCCACAATCAATGTCTAATCTAGGGCAGTTCACCCTTTTGCGGCCAGTTTTCTTGCTATCATAGGGAAGGCTGACGTTACGATGTGCAGTAGATGTTCGACAGGCTGTGATAATGCATCAGTAACCGGTATACCAAATTCGGTAGTGTAGCTGTCTATCGCACGACAGGTTTCATCTAAAGACATATCTTCATGATTCAGTGTTAGTCCAATAACATCGGTATTAGAAAACGTTTCGATAAGATTTATTTCTGAAGCAATCGAAGGCATTGGGCAATCAGGAAAATCACTACGATATAAACGTTTAGGAGCATGTTGCAATATCACACCCGCTGGACAACTGCCACGTAAGATAAATGCGCTGGTTGAAAACGCAGGATGACTCAAGGCTCCTTGCCCTTCAATAATAATCAGGTCCGGATTTTCTTTTTCATAGGCCTGTACAATGACAGATTCCAACTCACCGGCACAAAATTGTGAAGGGACAGCATCGAGTGCAACGCAGTATTGTGCGCCTTGCATAATACCTGTTTGACCAGTGGCAATCAGAACGACGTTAAGGCCTTTTCTAGTCAGTTCATTCGCTAATATTGTTGCTGTTGTTCGTTTTCCTAGCGCGCAATCCGTCCCCATTACAGCAATTCTCGGACATTTAACGTTATGTATTTTCCCGCTAAACGTTTTCAGATCGCCTTTACTTTTGGGTTTGCGAGTATCGAATATTCGAACGTTATTCTTTAAGCTAGCTTCTAAAAATAGAGGATCATCAGTTAGGAATTCATGTAAGCCATTTACGATGTTCATTCCTAGTGACATGGCATTTAAAATGATGCTTTTATCTAAGTCAGATAAAAAACCACTTGATGGCGCAATGCCAAAGATGAAGTAATCGGGAATGCTTTCCGCGTGAATGATAGCTTCTTCAGCATTGGCAAGGATCGGTATTCCATTGGCTTTGTTATCAAGTACTTCTCCAGCATCTAAGCCGGCAGATACACTATCAATAACCGATAGAATACGATAGCTTAATGAATGCCTCACTAGCCCATTAGCGGTTTTACCATCAATTTCACCGAAATTACCTTCGCAATATATAATTGCCGAAGGGATGACAGGTTTCACTTTCTGAGCAAGTGGTAGCCAAGGAGCGATATGAGTTACATTGTAGTTGGTTTTGAAATTTTCAATTCTAGTGAATTTGAAGATGTTTCTTAACTTTTGGGTTGAAATGGACATAATTAAAGCCTGCGGTGAGGCTTAGAAGGGCAACTAAGGAGTGCCGAGATGCGAGTTCGGAAAAGAAAAGAAGTCCCTACTAAGCGGTAGGGATAAAAACCAAGGTAACACACTTACCAGACTATTGTTGGTTAATATTAAGACACTTCTGCGTCTATCACTTTGAAAGTTAGCCCTTACTAGAGTGAGTTATCGCCCGAGAATCGACTCAATTAACATCCTAATATCAACACAGATACCTAAACCGTTCAACTTCCTCATCAGTACGTGTTGGCATTGCTTTGATAAGTCTTCCTCTGCGCTTGGGAGCTCGTCTGTTTAGGTTTGGATGCTCTCACTTTTCGATTTTTAGGTTTACTCATAAACTGACCTGATAATATTCCACGAATGACTTCCCCTATCGCCTCAGAATATAGCGATACTTGCGCATCATTCACATGGGCAAACGAAGCGTTGACGGAATACGCTTATGACCTAACAACTGCGGTGCCATTCATCATTTTTGACAAAAGACCATCTCAGCCCCGTCACCTCTTAAATTAGACAACCCATTAAAAGGAGCAATTTTAGCACCTTAAAACGATTTTAAGCTGCTTTGGCTCTTCCATACTTAAGATGTGTGATTAAGCTATTTTTTACGGTTTTGCTTAATGCCATCACAAGGATTCTCCATACAAGACGCTGCTGAACAGCATACTTAAAAATAGAACGAAGCACATCAAGGTTACGGTTGGCAGCGCCAGCCTAAGTCAACTAAATTCATCAAATCAACGTTGTACATGGTATGAATCAAGGCTACTGACGGGATAGCACACAAACTCTGGCAATAAATGTCTTTTCAAGGCACTCCTTGCTGTCCCTATCGAATCAAATTTCCATGTCGTGCACACCATAAACCATACATGACTCCTTAACCAATTCATCAAATTTATTGCAGGATTATTAGACAAAAAATCCCTTTATACAGAAACCATTTCCAACGTGTTCCAATCTTAGCCGAGTGGTTAACTCGCGCAGCTCAAGAATCTACCTTACCGCCTTTTGACCACTTTTTTCTTAATTCAAAAAGAGTGGCAAGAGTTGAAAATGGCGAGTTGGCTACATGACTGTGGAAAAATCACGACACCCGAAGGTGTGGTCAAAAAAGCAACAAAACTGGAAGCGATTTATAACCGGATCCACGAAGTAAGAATACGCTTCAAGCTTCTTAAACGTGAGGAAGAAATTACGAAATTGAAGTCTTTGGTGCAAGCGTATCCAGTTGGATGGTGAGATCAAATAATAGAAAATTGTGAACAGTTGAATCAATATTTTTAATTTTTAGCTCAGCTTAATTTGGGAGCAGAGTTTATCACACCAACTGAACCTAATATCATCTCACGAATGTGGACTCTAACCTTAAGTAAACAACTCGGTACATCTTCAGAAGAAATGAAGCAGTACACGAAAAAAGATAAATACCCAGCCGAAGCAATATCAGGCGAATAAAGGATAAATGCACAACTTAGGTATTCAGAGCGGCACGTTAACAGAGAAAGAACGGTTTATCATCAACGATCACATTGTTCAAACCATCCATATTTTGGAGTAGCTACCGTTCCCACAACATATTCGAAACTTGGCAAAAATTGCGGGAGGCCACCATGAGAAAATTAATGGTAAGTGTAACCTATGGGCTTAACGGGCTCAGAGATGCCTCTTACCACAAAAGTCATGGCCATTGCCGATCTCTTTGAAGCGTTGACCCTGCTCTGTTCGCTTTTTTTTTAAGTTCGAGGGTTTGTAAACGTCTTACTGATGACTATTTACAGCCTGAGCAAATTGATGAAGTAAATATTAACGATTATTTAACGTGATATCGACGTTAAGAGCCTGTTCCTAGTCGTCATAAAGAGAAGAGGCCGATACGCGAACGTTGTTTCTCTCGTCCTTTCTACTTTCTTCGCAAACGTAATCTTCTCGCATCGGCTCAAAACTTGTTACGCCGTCACAATATATAATCCTGACACCTTAACCTAGATTGTCTTCTAGTCTTATGGAGTCGGTAGATTCGAAATCCTTAACGAGCACCTCATGTACCTAAACCGCCTTTACGGTGGAGTCAAAATCGGTCGAATTCACCTAGATATATCTCGGCGGATCTTGTGGGACAAACTGTCATGCGGCCTCCTAAAAACTGCATCGAACATAAAAACAAAACCCAGTACACTTAAACGTCCCCTCAACCGTTTTCATGAAACGTAAAGCTGGAAAAAACAAGCCCTATTTTCGTGCCAACCCCCCTCATTACAGCGCTGCAAGATGTGTTTTCTTTCCATCTTGGTGGTGTAAATGATCCGGCCTACATAGCTATTGAGCTCCAAATAGCACAAATCATGAAAAACCAAACCGGCTTTCTTTTGCGCGAGCTGAGCGGTAATTTGCAATGCATCGATGGTATTACGCGCCATCCAATCGACTTTGGTAACGTGAATAATGTCCCCTTCCCTCGTAAAGCCCAACAACTGGTTTAGCTGTTAAATTTGAACGTCGGACGTTTAGTCTTAGGTACTGACACGGACATAGACAATTTTCATGAAATAAGCCTAGAATAAAACCAAATTTGGCGCCTAGTACTGTTGCCATTATCCGACACAGCATTGAACCATCCAGTTGCAAATTCTGATTAGCAATATAGACGATAATTTTATTTTCCATGCTCACTTAGAGTGCTTTGAGCACTTGTGAGGTAAGACGTGCAATACGGCTGACTTCTACAAACACCAAATTACCTATCCCAACCTTTTTGGTAGAGTCATAGAGCCCGTGCTTTTAGTTTGCTACATATTGGTTGTCTGAAGAGACTCCTAAATATGCGTAGTTCACCATGTTTTCACCTTAAATAAGATTATCTAAGGTAGACAAAAAAGTGAACGGATATAAGAAAGTGCGAACAGAGTCAGACAAAAAGACAGCACCGAAATTCGGTGCTTTTTGAAAATGTGAGAGCTAGCTTACAAAACGTCTCTGAGGTTTTTACGCTCTTCAATTTCTTCTTGTTCCGGGATAGTTCCAGGCAGCGTAATTTTTTTTGGATTTTGCTTAATACTTTGCACCGATCGAACAGACTTAGACGTCTTGGATTTCAAACTGAATACCTGTGGATTAATCGTAAGGTTTTGTCTTACTTCAACCGCAAACTCTTGATTTTCATTTTCAGGTAAATAATTACTCTTAAGGTACTTAATCGACAGGAAATCCTTGTTTCTCTTTAACGTAAATAAGCACTTTGTTAATCGCATTATCGACGTTAAACCAGCCCCAGATGCCATGGTAATTTCTTGATTACCACGAATTTCCTCTTTATTCACATGATGAACAAGCAATAAACTAGCGCCTGATTCACTGGCAAGGCTTTGGAAGACATTTTTGATTAAGCGATCGTGTTTGACTTCCTCACAACGGCCTATTGACTCAGTCACGGTGTCTACTATCACTAAATCGAATTCAGAGAAAATTTGTTTGAGTTGTTCTAAATACTGCTTATGTTCTACTTTTTCTTGTGCAGAGCTGTCGGGCGGGAGCACTATCGGTTCAATGTCCGTTAAAAAATGTAGATTTTTTTTTAGCTCTGACTTAATGGTGGCAGTGCAATTAACCAGCTTTTCTTTCATTCGAGATTGAATCACGCCAGCCCCGTCTTCTGAACTCAGTACCAAGGTTTTAGCCGGTTTGTCGGCCGCGCTCATCCCTAGTAAAGACATTGAAGAAGCGTGTTCCATCGCAATACAAAGTGCAAGGTGAGATTTACCGACATTCGGTGCGGCAATCAACATACCTACATGCCCTTTGAGTAAGCCTTTTATACTGAACTCTAGGCTTTGGCTCGCAGGTGAAGACATCAAGCTATCAAGAGATTGAGTAATCATGATTTACCCTCCCCAATATAAAAGATCTGTATACCATTACCAACATCGCGAAATTGAAGACTAAAATCTTTTTCAATTTGCACGGCATTGGCCAACAAATCTTTTCTTAGATCGCTACGGAAGCTATGGCTGACTTTAGAAGCAATAGACTGAATGTAACTATCGAGCGCCCATTCAAACTTTTTGTTATGTAAAAATTCTGCTTTGTGCGTGGTAATGTATTTTAAGAATGAGCGAACTGACGGTTTACTATAGTTGGTCATTTTGTGTTGTTCTAATCGATAATAGTAACCATGGTCGCGTATCGCTTGTAGCAAGCGCATGTCTGGCACTAAGAATACATGGTTAGTTAGATTCTTACTGTTTTTACGGCCGGTTTTGAATTTACTTCGATCACAATAGAAACGGTAATCTTGCACAAATTCTAAGGGCTTTTTGCCTACAACGTTCTGTTCTTCATCGAGTTCATTAATCACCAAATGAGCCGTTGCCAATTGAGTAATACGACGCTCAATTTGATCGTAGTTCGGACGAGTTGTCGCCATTCCCATTCGGGTTGCTAGCTCATACATACTCATCGATAAAACGGTTGCATCCCGGTCAATAAAAGAGTCGAAACCATCTTGTTGAGTGTCAGAAATATCACCATCAGAAATGGTTTGATATACTTGGGACCAATTTAAACGAGATCCCGCTTCATAAGAAGCATCGTCGAGTTGAATAGTTTGAGCATAGGCCAGCATAGTCTCGAGGATATCGCGATGAGGTTGTAGGAGATAATCTACATGTAGATCAACCCTGAAGCTTTTCCCATAGCTATTAATATTAACACTCTCTAATGGGTGATTTGGATCTGTACCACCACTCTGAGCAATTTGAATCAATTTTGACTGCATCGTTGAAGTCAAACGAGAAGCAGGATGAAAAATAGTTGCTCGAGAGAACAGAATCGATGAGATAAACCGATTTTTTCGGTCTTCTTCATTAATAACCGTCAGGCTAGAGTTGGATGATAACGTCATGATCATTACCTAAGAATGAGATAGTATCATTTTAACAGATAACCTTACTTACCTCATCAACTTCGGTAGATGTCTATATTATTTCGGTAAATATCTATAGCTCGTCACATAAATTATGTATAAATATCGGTAAATAACTACTTGTTTCGGTAAATGTTTAGTTACTTCACAATGATCAAACTATGTATTTAATTCATAATTTATCTAATGTTTTGATCGTTTTATAACCAATTTAGGTTAATTATCATAAGTTAACTTAAATTAATGATCTTACCTTCCTTTTAGATCGGCTAATGTTAATACTAAAAAATCTTATTTCGGTAAATGTTTATATGTATGATCGTTTAATATCAATATAAAATCGGTAGATGTTGATATTGAATCGGTAGATGTTGATATTGAATCGGTAGATGTTGATACATTTAGATGAACTCTAAGAAACTAGAAACTTTAGGATCTAGTTTCAAGATATACCAACTTCACTTAGGCTCAGTCGGTAACCCAACAACTAACATCAA
>NZ_JBFRVM010000069.1:0-19441 GCF_041475145.1 Vibrio sp. 10N.222.49.A3 | reverse complement strand
TTGATGTTAGTTGTTGGGTAAATGTTAGTTATCTAATGATTTTATGTCTTACTTTTAATGTTTAGCTATATTTTTTACCAATTGCATGTAATTGATAAACGGGTTGGGTTTGTAGTGGTCTAATGATCTTAGGTACTAAACTAGGTGGTTAATCGCTACTATTAATACGGGCTCTTATGGTGAAGATCTTTTCGTTTTTTAGATCATCCCAGGCTGTAAATCAGTTTCATGCATTACTCGTCACTGCGCCTGACTGAATTAAACGAGCTTGCTATGTCTCCTCGACTTTTTATGCAGTCAAACCTATTTATCATTTAAATCTACTTACGAAAAGTTTCTCTCATGCGAACTAAAGAAAGAGCTTCAACATTAATGGAACACTTTTGTGTGGATCATGTGTAGCTGCGATATTGTTGGTTACAGCATGTGCTAATCTACAGAGGTTAGACAAAGAGTCTGCATTTACCTAACCTCTTTGAAGTGAGTTCGTTACAAACTTCATCAGGAAAGACATCCTGACACCGATGACAGTAGTTTTGATAGAATGAGAAGTGATCCTAAGACAAAACTATATGTAGCGAAGAGAAGCAGAGGGACTTTCGATAAGAGAAACACAAAGATTTTTGAAACGCTATATCGTTTGTAAATTTCCCTCCATTATATTGAAAGATTTTTCAGTTATGATGTAAGTATTGACATGGGATCGTCAATGCTCCCATGGAGAAGTTATTCATAAATTTGAAAATCGAGTGGACACAAGCTCAGTCGCTATTACCTGATGAGCTACTACAATCGGCAATAGCCTCCTCAAGCAAATGATGAGGCCTATAGATGTTAGGATTGGACAAAGGTTGATTCGTGTTGTGATGAGTTGTGTGTGTTGAGCGCTGATTATATTAATGACAGTGGGATTAATTTGCCTTGGGAAGAACCTTAAGTGCCAACGCCAGAAATCAAATATTACGAACTCTCGAATTTCAAAGGTTAAGTCAATAATTATAATTTACCGCCCCTTTCTCTCACTCTTGGATAGAAATTGGCTTCAGAGGCTATTTCTACTATCGTCCCTGAGAAGATTAACTTTAAAATCGACTTAAACCTTGTTGCGTAAATGAAATCCAACTTTGACGAATGTGTTCCTGAAGCTTGCTCTGAAATTACTGATTATTAAATTGAAATTGTCGGTAGGTGCTGTTCCACTCCACAACCGAACAAGCTCGCGAACGTTGTAGGAATACCAATGTCATGCAACCACGCTAACTTTGTAGCAATCTTTATCAACCCTTAGATGGGAAATTACGTTTATCGCTTAATTGGGCTTTATCTTTCTTTAGAGGCAAGAGTATAGTGGTCCAATAAAATTGGTCACGGTTTTCAAGACAATCAATCGTTCTGAGCCAATGAGTGTCAGAACACCATTATACTGATATGGCCTAAGTTGGCTGGAATATCTAATTATGTATTGGATGATTTTTTGAGTCTCTGCAAAGCTGCGATAATTTATTGCGGGAATCCACTTAGTATTTAAGCTTCTAAAAAACGTTCGATTGTCGCCTACTCCCTGCAATTTTTTCGTCGAGATAAGTTTTTTATCTGGAAGCACCGCAGTAATTGATGATACTTTCCACTTATTTAGTGACAGCCTTGGCCGCTGTGGTCCATGATATTTTTAGGTTTCCGACGAGCTTGTAAGCCATCGATAAACTTTATCTCTTGTCCGACTGTTAAACTATCAGCAGAGTCGTGGTTTTTTTAATATTTTCCCCGTCTTGAAATATGTTTATACATTGAGGACTAATTATGACCATCCCAAATAAACACTACGTTAAGAGCACTCAGCGAGATTACACACTAGGCTTTAAATACAGGTTGTGGATACCATTGAAAATGGAGAAATGGATTATTTAGTCAGTTCAAGGAAGAGCACGATGCCGAAATCACCGAGGGCGGCAAGAAGCCTTCGAAAAGAAAGTAAGCGTAATTAGGGCTTGTTCGTTACGCGATATTTATCTTTAATGTGTATATCAGAGAGAAAAATTGTCAAGGTGAGCTTGCACTAAGGCGCTTCATGTCTCGACTAGGAACTCACAAGCTTCACTTCTCTTACTAAAAACTCAATTGATAGCTAAAGGAATAAAGCTGGGCCGCGATGTTTAGTTTAACTACCTTCAAGAAGAGCGGTTGCTGGTTAAGCCAAAATGGAGCTACACCAAAACAATGAAAAAGGCATTGAATGAAAAAGCATCCGAATTTGGTAAAATAAATGTTTTCTTCAAAGGTAGAGGAGTTTTTGGTGAGCTACATGACTTATGTTCAATCTGATGAGGGCGTTCATTAGTTGTCATTGTCAACGGACGCCTTCATTCGTAAGATGAACAGGCCAAATAATATGTATGAAAAAACAAAAAATTCCGTTACAGGCTTGCTAAAAATCGTCAACCTATTTAAGACGAGATACCTTCTTTTAAAATTCACGAATTTCTAGTTGTCCAGATGTCATAGGTGAGGCATTAGGGCTTTCTCTCGTAGATCTGTCTAGCGAATAGCAGAACACCGCTTAGCTTTAATTTCGATGTTTGAAGCCACATATGCCAAGCAGATGAACTGTTCTCTTCTAATACTCTCCTACCCTGCCCTCCTACCAGTATCCAAGCACAATGTAGTGTCTCAGTCACACCTTAATTACCGGTGTGATTTACGCTGTGGTATCGACGTTTCATGTTGCTATTTTTTTCTGGTGCAACCGACATATAAAAAATCGAGGTCCAAACTCCTTGGTTACTCGCTGTCTCGCCTTTACTTTGGTTTGGGATAACCAGGGGGCTTGGGGCAATTTATAACTGGTGACCGATTGAATACGTTATTTTAGCTTGGGTCGTAGTGGTGTGTGTTGTCTTGTCTTTTCGCAACTCACTGGCAATATTAGTTTCGCCCTTTTCTTTTTGATTGGGTATCAAGAAGGTTTGATGGGCTTTTATAGAAAAACAGCTTTAGATTGATTTGATTGTGGGAAAATTTGTCAATGCTCAGCCTGAGCATTGACAAATTTCATGGTTTTTTGAAAGATAATGATTAGTGTGCTGATTTGTATTTTTTCCAATAATCAAAGCTGTTGAGTAGGGCAAGCTCAATACCTTGTTCATGGTATTTATACGACACATAAAATCGTTCGATGTAAGCGTAGAAAGATGGGAGACGTTGTTGGAGAGCCGGCCTTTTTTTAGGAGGATGGACACTAACCATTAGGTAACCTATGACTTGTTTATTCTTTTTTGTTTCAGCGACAAAAAAATAGATATTTTTATTGTTTAGCTTCTCCTTCATCATTGATTCCGTAAAAACTAGATCAATGATTCTGATTTTACTGAAATTGTAATCACTTAAGCTGTATTCGTTCTGCTCTCTCTTGTAATGGCTAATTTTACTGTGGCTGCCTGTTAGTTGCTCGTGACACAGAGCATTGATAGAGGATATGTCGTTGAGCGTCGCTTTTCTTATTAACACCTTAATCTCCTTTTTCCTGTTATCTTTTTGAAGCAAAACGCTAAAATGCGAATTAAAAGATATGTGTGTCCCCTAGTAATTACTAGGGGCTAATAGATGGGGTTGCATATTCGTAATATTCTTTTGCGCGTTGTTTTAAAGCCTGGATTAGCGTATTTGGTAGGTTTCTTTCTTTTATCCAATTTTCAAACACTTCTATTGAGGGAAATGTGACAGAAGAGATTAGGCTTGAGCTTTGAACTAAGTGGTTAAGCCAATAAAGGGTCTGTAGGTCTTCTAGAGGAGTTCTGGGGAGTAGTAGTCTTCCTTTTCTAACTTTTCCTTTGATATAAGGTTTGGCTGAAACCTCAAAGGTTTTACCTTTTGAAAACGGGTCTGGGTCTATCAGGATTGTGCTATATCGTATGTAGAGTAGATATTCCTGCTCTATCTCATCAAGCTCGTTGAAAGAGACTATTTTGTCCTTGGGGATAGTCTTTTCATGTACTCGGTGATGTTCATCATTTAGCAACTGCAGTAGATTAATCGGTTGAGCTGAGTAATGTTCAAGTAGGCGAGAAACTGATTTCCAGTGCAGTAGTAAATCCCTAATCGAACTCATGGTGATTGGCCCTTCTGGGTACAGTTTATACATGTACTTAACTTCGTCTTCCTTAGACAACATGTGATCTAATGAAAACGTATTGATAATAAAAGCAGGGTGTACATAAGTAGCAATGTTTCTGCCTTCCACACTGAACGAGTTATCTAAAGGGATGACTTGAACATCAATTTTTTCTAAAGCGTTTCGCAAGGCGCTCAATAAACCATCATTGGATTTAGACTGGTAAATATAAACTCGTTTTTTTACTGTTTTGGTTCTGACCGTGAGGACCCTATTTTTGTCCGTCGGGTTAGAAGTAAAATAAGACGTCGCAAAGTAGCTAGAGAAGAGCATTATATTTGGAGAGGCTCCTTTCTTTTTTAACATTCCTTCTAAAATAAGACACCCACCGAGCATTGAGGACATAAGAATGATTTGTTTTAAGTTCTTTAATAAAATTTCAGAAAAGGAAGACAACACATCACAATAGGCGTGAGCTGGAGTGGCTAAAACTAACGTATCCCAAGAGGAGGGAAGGGGAGATAGCTCTGTATAAAGTTCATTAAACTTAACTAATCCGACTAGTGTCGCTAATTGTGGTTCATTCACCTCACAACAAACAACGTATCCGTGTTGTTTGATTAATCTTTGCCTATTTTCCCACTGAGGGGAGCTTTTGCCGATGAGGGCTATTTTTTGACTAAGAGGAGCCATAATTTGGCTAGTTTGAATGCCGACCGGCCCCGCTCCAGCAACCAATGTGTTCCCTAGTATCATAATGGGCTCTCCATATTTCCATTTTCCTTCTAATTTATATGCTCTAGGTATATTTTTCATTCTCATACCACTACTTTTATAGTGCTACTTTCTAAGTCCATTGTTTATTTAATTATCTTTATTAATTAAAAAAACGGTGATGTCATTTGGTCAGGTTTTCTCATGGCTATGATGCTTTTTTAGAGGGCTTTTAGGTGTTGTTAATATGTTTATTAATATTTAATTTACGCTGAAATTAATACCAAATTTTATTTATTTGATTAATCTTTATTTAAGTTGGGAAGGAGAGGTTTGGGTGTCCGAATAATGGGCTTCTTTAGTTATTTCTAACCAACTTACCCTTAATCGTTGGAAAATGTTTGGAGAGAACCCTATGTCAGCAATTAGCAACAATCAAGAACAGCCTATGGATTCACACTATTTGCCGGAGCCGTATCGAATCCGGGTTATTGAACCAGTTAAAAGAACAACAGAACAAGAGCGAGAGCTGGCGTTAATGAAAGCGGGGTACAATCCTTTTTTGTTAGATAGCGATAAAGTGTTTATCGATTTACTGACCGATAGTGGCACCGGGGCAGTAACGCAGGCCATGCAATCCGCAATGTTGAGAGGTGATGAAGCGTACAGCGGCAGTCGAAGCTATCGGACGCTTAGCCAAACGGTAAAAGATATATTTGGCTATCAGTTTACTATCCCTACACACCAAGGACGTGGCGCTGAACAGTTGTATGTACCTGCCTTGATCAATAAGCGTGAACGAGATAAGGGGCTAGAACGAGAAAAGATGGCCGCATTTTCAAATTACTTTTTTGATACCACTCAAGGGCACACTCAAAAAAATAACTGTCGTGTGATGAATGTGCCTTCTCGTGATGCCTTTAATACTGAAGTTAAGAGAGATTTTAAAGGCAATTTTGACTTGAAAGCGCTCGCGTCTGGCATTGAAGAGATCGGGGCTAAAAATGTGCCCTATATTGTGAGTACGATTACTTGCAATTCTGCAGGTGGTCAGCCAGTTTCTCTTGCCAATTTGAAGGCTGTTTATGAGTTAGCGCAGTTTTATGATATTCCCGTAGTTATGGACTGTGCACGGTTTGCAGAGAACGCCTATTTTGTAAAGCAACGCGAAGAGGGATATGCTGAATGGAGCATTCAAGAGATAACTAGCGAAGCTTTTAAATATGCCGATATCTTTGCTATGTCAGCGAAAAAAGATGCGATGGTTCCTATTGGGGGATTGCTTGCTTTCAAAGATGAAAGCTTGTTAGATGTTCAATTAGAATGCAAAACATTATGCGTGCTATTGGAAGGCTTTCCAACCTATGGCGGGCTTGAAGGCGGTGCTATGGAGCGCCTAGCTGTCGGACTCTATGATGGGATGGAAGAAGATTGGTTAGCTTCCCGTCTTCAGCAAGTTGAATATTTAGTAAATGGTCTTGAAGCGTTAGGGGTTCGTTGCCAGCAAGCTGGCGGTCATGCTGCATTTATTGACGCAGGTGTGCTCTTACCTCATATTCCGCCGGAACAATTCCCTGGGCATGCTTTATCTTGTGAGCTTTATAAAGTGGCGGGTATTCGTGGGGCTGAAATAGGGTCCTTATTGCAAGGGTGTGACCTTGAAACTGGTGAACAACTGCCTTGTCCAGCGGAACTGTTGCGTTTAGCCATTCCCAGAGCAACCTATACGCAAGCTCACCTTGATTACATTATTGCTGCTTTTAAAGAAGTGAAAAAACGCGCCTCATCTATTTCAGGTTTGAAGTTTACTTATGAACCTAAAGTATTGAGACATTTTAACGCTACGTTAGAACCTGCACTCTAAGTTGTACCCCCCTTTGCTGTGAATAAGGGGGGATTTAGTTATTAATAACTAAATTGACGAGGTGTTAGGGGTTTATTGAAGGTTTTTTGCTTGCCTGAACTTGGGAAGAGGCGAGGATTAATTTCAGTTCATCCTTTTTTGTTAAACAGATTTGGCTTGATTGATTATTAAGGTTCACGTTAACAACTTCAAGTTCGTATCGAAAATAGAAATAACTGATTAGTAGGACCGCGAGGGTTGTTGAAGATAAGCCGATGAAAGTCCATTGGTATAATTTTAGATGATTGGTTGCTTTTTTGAGAGGACACGAAAACTTAGAGTGACGTGGTAACTTTATATCTCTCGGCGGGTCTAGTGAGGTTTCAAATTCAGGAATATGAATCTTGTAACCTTTTCTTGGGATGTTGACGATTTTGATGCTATCAAGGTCTAGAACTTTTCTTAGGTTAGTTATCGCGACTGGTAAAGAGTTAGGCCCGATGATATCTGGGCTCCCCCAAGCGGCAATAATTAACTCTTCTTTGGTTGAAATGAGTTGTTCTTTCTTAATCAGAGTTTCAAGGATACAGCTTTCAGGTAGGGTAATTGAAAATGACTTTTGATTGCTAAGCATCAATTGAGCCCCTGATTCATCCCTGTGTAATATACAATTACCTATAGGTAATTGTAGGTTTTCGAGATGTGCTTTTAACATAGTGTTTCTCCATATTTCTAGAGAGCGATGGTTAAGACAGTTAGTTTTTCTAGTGCTTTATATAATGGCTCATTTTTTGAATACTATTTACAAAATTTTGAATAAATTTGAAGTTAAACGAAATATTAGTTAAGGCGTTTTGTTTCATATGAAGCTAAAGGTCAGCTCTTTTCCTCCTTTGTCGTTTAGGTAAAACTGCATCCAACGCCAGTCCTTCTCCTTACAGGCCTTAAAAGTGCAGTGGATATTTTTTCCTTTAACAATATCGTTATCGCAGAAATCTATAAATGATTGAAAAGAGCGGCAGATCAGTGTTTCCATATTAGTAGTCCTTTTGAAAATTTATTCATATACACATCTCTAATTTATCTGTGTAGATGAATGAATTTTAATAAAAAATGATTATTAATAATTTTAGATTACCCATTTGGCAATGGCTAAAATTTAGGCCATTCCTCATAGGATTTTTTTGATAATTTATAAATAATTTATCAAAAAAATCATCTATTTATAGTGATATTTTAGTTTTTTAAAACTGGGGTTTTGGAGGGTTAAATAACAATAAATTTTTGACTAATACTCTCATTCTTCCTGTTTTATATAGTTGCTTCTTCTCTGTCTACGAGATCCCTTGAGCCTGTTATTTTGCTTTTATTCCTCAATTCGTTACGAAAGAATCGGAACTCTTAATCGAGCTGCAGCTATTCATTTTTTGGTGTACTTACTAATCTAATGTTTAGTAGTACAGATTTCATTGCGTTTTGGGGGCGTCTAGCTTGAACTTGGGTCACTAAAAAATAAAATAGGTTAGCTTATGGTCTTTGATGGTCGGCGGAATATTGATTGTTCTAGGGGGTGTAGTGGTCAAAAGTACCGGACACTGGCTGAAGGGCCATTAACTGGTGACAACCCATCATTTTCTTGAGGGCGTTGCCGATTGTAAGGACTCATCAGATAATAGCCGTTGTCTTTCTTGTCCTGAGCTTGTTCCAGGTAGCTTGTTTCTGGTACCCACTCGGCTTTCAAGCTTCTAAATAACCTTCTATGGGAGTGTTTTCCCAACAATTACCACGAAGGCTCATGCTTTGAGTTGTCCTGGCATCCTTGATATTAATAGAACATCATGTTCTTCGCCGTCCCCGTTTCTCCTAAGCCAGCCCTAAAGCTTTAGATGCTAATTCAGCATTGGACTTATCTGATAAAGGCCAGCCCACAACGCGTCGACTAAATAGGTCAAGCACTACTGCTAAGTAGGCCCACTTCGAACCAGACCTAAGATAAGTAACCTCACCTTGCTCAATTTTGAGTTATTCGACCCAGTGACGTAAAGCTGTTTCACGTATTCCATAGAGCTAGCTGCTTCAGGGATGGAGCCCCCTTGGTCAAGAACCAAGCTTGCAGCATATATTTTTGAATTCAGTAGAAAATGTACGTCTTTGTCGTTTTGCCATTGAACCCCTCATTTATGAGGTCCGGGATCAGGAGGCCACTACAGGAGAGAGCCTTTTGGACGTGAGAAGAATTAAGCCTTATCATTATTTATTAATAATAAATTAATGGTCTTTATATTTGGCTAAGATAATAATTCGATTGTTAGGTTCACCTAGAACCAAACACTCTGCACTTAGCCAATTTTTGGGTTATAAGGATGAAGTTACCCTAGGTCAAATAGAATAAGGAAGGAAGTTTCCCAAGCCAACTTGTTCTTGATGGTTTAGTCGCTTGTAGTCATCCTATTTTTTCGATTTGGCATAGAGGGAGGTGACAAACAAGTGGTTAATTAAAATGATGGATGTACTTCATCGGGGGGGGTGTTTTAGAGTTTGACGAGGCCAAACTCATTGTAGGGCCTAGTTTTTACTGATTTGGAGACCATTTTCTTTGCATCATCAGCGAGTATTCTATCTTTAGTCTTCCATTATCCTTTCCGCAAGTGCGTTCTGATAACAGTCATAATTGTATTTGTAACTCTCTAATTTCATGTTGGATATGTGTCAACCTTATTTAGGACGGGTTAGGTGAAAGATAAAGGCCCTAATTTGAGAGCCTTTATCTTTTTATAAAGTTGATTGGTGGTGTTTACCTAACACTGATTGGATAGCTTTATCGAGTTCAGCTTGGACATCCTTTGATAAGCGACCAAATTCATACGAAAAGTTTCGACCTTTAACACGCTTACGAGCAAACATACCTTTACTGTCGAACTCTGCTAGAGGAGTAATGACAGCTTTGTCTAATTCTTGCTTGGCTTCAACGATCTTTAACTCATCTTTAATGTAAGCAATCAGAGCGTCTTTAGCGTCTTCTTGGCTCTGCTCAGCCTGAGCGTTGACAGCATTATCGGCTATTTTTTTAATGAAGCTACTCAAGGCTTTCTTGTCATCGGCGAACGCTTTCATCACCTTAGCCAAGAGTGAGTAATCAGCATGAGACAAGTCGTTAACGACAGGGAATAGGGCAATCAGCTTACTGTCAATACTGGCTGCTTTCAGCGCTCGACCTACCGCTTGACGGCTAATATTTAAGATTTTTGCCGCATCTTCTTGAGTTAGCTCACCGTTCTTCATCAGAGTTTGACATTGCAAACCAATCTCACGCTGGTTGTGCTCTTTGGCGGTTTGCAGCTGCTTAGCCAGCGCTTTGGCATCGGTGGTAGAAAGCTCGTTTTGAGTGACTAGAATTCGGAATGTTTTTACACGACCTTCTTGAAATAAAAACCAAGCACGACGGCGAGAGCCATCAAGAATATCAATGCGACCATTAATTTCTCGGCCAACGGCTGGATAGAACTGCTGAAACTCTAACGAGTTCAAATCTTCCAATGATTCTTTGGTTAACAGAGACTGGTCACGACCATTAACATCAAAGGTCACAAATGAGTTCTGCTTAACTTGTTCGTGTGACAGTGTAACCTCATTGAAAGTGGCAGTTGAACCAGAAGCTAATTGCCAAACCATTTTCTGGCCAACAGACTCTAATCCAAACTTAGTTCTAAGGTAGTCTTCAGCGTTTTGCCCGCTTTTCTCTAGCTCGGTGCTGAGTTGACTTGTTAGAGTGTCTAAATTTGCTTTGGCCGCTGATTGCTGCGCTTGAGCTGAACCAGGAGCATTGCCTAAAGGGCTCCCGCCACGTTTCTTCGCCATTATTTGTTCTCCTGTTCACGCCAAACGTTCAGAATATCGCGCAAGATCTGACTTGTAACTTCATAGCTGTTTTGTTGCGCGCTTTGGAAAGTTGCTTTGCTTTTCGGGTATTCACTTTTCGACATATCAAACACCGTCGAGAGTAGGGAAGACGACTGACGAACGGCCTCACTATGCTTAAACTCTTTTGAGTACAAGTAAGGAGAGAAGTTGTCGTACAGGTTGTTCATTAATTCGGTAGTGGTTGAGCTATCACGATGGTTAGTCAGTAAGATCTTCATGAAGTCGTAGCCTTCATGGTTGGCGTTCTCTAACAGGGCCCACACCTGAGGAATGTAGCTGAAGTAAGAGCAGGTAGCATCAATGTCGTTTTCGGTAATCGACAATGGGAAGACCACATTCGTTGCGGCAAAATACGCATTGAAGGTTGCATAACCTAGTGAAGGAGGGGTGTCGATAATAATGATATCAAACTCATCTTTTACACTATCGATGATGTCTTTAAGTAGTGAATAAGGTGAATTTAAGGTTTGACTGAATACTTGCTCATGAAACCAGCCTTCCATCGCTCGGTCACTTTGCGCGGCAGGCAAAATGCGCAGGTTTGGAATGGTAGTTTCAAGAAAGGCTTCAGAGATGACTTGATCAACGGTTTCGCCTTCATCGAGGTCGAACGTTTTCATCATCAAGTCACCAACAGACAAGTTACCTTCTTGCTCGGCTTCGGGCGCGTAGTACATCGATAGCGTGGCTTGGCCATCCATATCGATTAGACCAACACGATACTCTTGATGAAACTCGGTCGCTAAACCTGATGCGATAGTCGCGGCAGAAACGGTTTTACCAACACCGCCTTTTTGGTTCTGGATAACCATCACTTGCGCCTTTTGCTGCTCACTGCGTATGAACTTAGCGTCTTTACGTAGATTATCTGGTAGTAAGTTACGTACCTTGTACATTTCCGCGATATCGATCGACCATTGTGAGTCTTCATGACGACGGGGATCTATCGCAGCGGCGGTAACATACCGATCAAGCGTTTTTGCATCAATGCCAAGGTAGGCCGAGGCTTCTGCTCGGGTAAAGTTACGCAGCTCTTTGCGATGATTGGCCAGTAAACGTTGATTACGACGCTGAATGTAAGCGTCTGCACCGATTTTAAGCGCTTGAAATGTGTTTGTAGTGTTTTGATTATCCATTTCTGCCTCCGGGTAGGGATAAGAAATAGTATATACCTCAATTTTTGATGTTGGTATAAAAAATTGAGGTGTTTTCGATTTTAAATAAATGATTGTGACAGGTTGATAAAGGAGAGCGCTTAAATTACCTATTAATTACGAGTATTCATTTTTCAAATCCCTCTTAATAACTCCTGACTAACAATGAAAGTTGAGCTGAGTCGTACAACTTCGATGAAAAAAAAAGGAAGTTATTGATATGATTGAGAATGTAGCATTTACGAAAAAGACTAAGCGTTTTTGGCTAACGCTTGTGGGATCGGTTGTGTTTGTTACGCCAACGTTGATTCATGCGGCTGAAGACCAGGATTTAAAGGGAGCTGTGGATTATTATGTTTTTGGTTTAACGTCCAGTGAGAGCTTGCCGAACAAAGACAGCAGTGCGGCAGCTGGTATTGCACGGATTACATTGAATTGGCGAGCTTACCAAAAAGAGAGTGATACCGGAGCTTTGCAGCTGAGGGTTGATCATAAGCACGGTTATACAGAGAGTACGCCCTCTGAATTTGTCATGGAGAATGGCGGAGGGTTTGGTGTAATCCAACCAGCTTTTAGTGATATAGGTTTAAGGTTAACGAATCTTTATTGGACACAAACCTTTAATAAACAATCTACTGATATGATGGTTGGTTTTTTAGATGCAACTGATTATGTTGATACTTATCAGTTGGGTAACCCTTACTATGGTTTTTCTAACTTACAGTTTAGTACCGGTTCCGGTTCTATCCCAATCCCAGATGAATCAACATTCGGCGGCGTTCTACGCCATATGATGTCGGAAAACTATTATTTTTATGCAAGTTTCTCTGATGCAAAAGCTGATTCGACTAAGCCTTTCGATGGTGTTGAACAGTTCATCAATGATAATCAATATTTTAAGTCCCTAGAAATAGGTTGGGTGGAGTCGAAAGACGATTTTTATTTGAAGAATTCACACCTAACAGTTTGGCACAGTGATGGAAAAGAGAAAGCTAGCGAAAACTATGGCGCAAATTGGTCGTCCATATATAAAACCGGCTCATGGATACCATTTTTCAGAGCCGGTGTCGCGCAAGGACCTGAGGCTCTATACAAATCTTCGGTCGTGTTTGGTACTGGGTATGAGGCAGGACCTGGCATGCTAGGCATCGCCTTGGGTTGGGCTAAGCCCAACTCTGCTAATGTAGCTGATGACTCTTATAACTCTGAAATCTATTACCGAATGAACTGGGGTGCGCTCTCGTTAACTCCTAATGTTCAATATCTTTATTCTTTACCGAAGAACTCAGAAGCTGATGACAGTTGGATTATTGGTTTAAGAGGTAATCTTCACTTTAGTTTCTAGTCTCTCAAAGCTCTCCCGAGCTTGAAATTCGGAAGAGCTTTTCTTTAATATTGCCCTTATAAATAAATTAATTATTAATAATTAATTTATAAAAAATGCAAAAGTTATTTATTTTTATTTGAGTAGTTAATGACATTGTGGAAATCATGATTGCCAATAAAAAAAGAAGAGAAGGCGATTTCTCTCGAGATAAAATTCAGCAAAAATACAATGTGCTTGAAGGCGCTCGACAAAGAATTTGCTATCTTTTCGACAACTTTAACCATTTCTATGTCTCCTTCTCTGGAGGGAAAGACTCTGGCGTCCTTTTAAATCTGACTATTCAAGAAGCGAAAAAGCGTGGTCGATTACCTGTCGATGTACTCATCGTGGACTTTGAAGCTCAGTATCATGAAACTCATGCCTTCATTGAGCGCATGGTACTGGACGGAGAAATTAACCCCTATTGGGTTTGTTTACCGCTCAGCTTAAGGAATTCAATCTCACAGTTTCAACCTAAATGGCTTTGTTGGGATCCTGCTAAAGAAGCGCAATGGGTCAGGGACCGACCACCGCATAAAGGCGTGATTTCAAACCCGGATGTATTCCCTTTTTTCCAAAACGGGATGGAGTTTGAAGACTTTGTTTTTAAGTTTGCTCATTGGTACCAAAAGGAAAGGGGTGAGCCAATCGCTGTGTTAATCGGTATACGTGCTGATGAGTCTTTACATCGCTTCAATACCATTAAAAATAGGTCCAAAAAAAAATTTTCAGATAAATATTGGACGACTAAAATGCAGCCAGATGTGTATATGGCTTATCCCTTATACGATTGGAAAACTAAAGATATTTGGGTTGCGAATTACCGCTTTAGTTGGGATTACAACCGTATTTACGACTTAATGCATAAGGCCGGCGTCCCTCTTTCACAGCAGCGGCTTTGCCAACCTTTTGGCGATGAGCAAAGAAAAGGGCTGTGGCTATATCAAATATTAGAACCTGATACCTGGCAAAAATTAGTTGCCAGAGTAGAAGGATGTAACTTTGGTGCTCGATACTCAAAAAGTCAGGGGCGTATCCTTGGTTATTATCGCTTTGAATTACCACCGGGGCTTAGCTACCGGCAATACAGTAAATACCTTCTGAAAACCATGCCGCCACATGTAGAAAAACATTACCGAGACCGAATTTTTAAGTTCTTACAGTGGTGGCGTAAAAACGGTCCTCAAAAAGGAGTGACCTGCATCCCTGATTACGCAGAGAGTAAATTGGAATCTAGGAAGCAAGTTCCTAGTTGGAGAAGAATTTGTAAAGTACTGATTAAAAATGACTATTGGTGCCGAGGACTCTCTTTTGGGTACAACAAGTCCTTAGCAAAACAATACCATGCCCTCTATGGAGAAGAAGAGTGATACGAATGGAAAGTGAACCTACTCTAGCTTATCAGCATCGCACCAAGAAGCCGTTGAAATCTATCAATAACACGGACAAACAAGTCATTGATAAGGTCGCAATTTACAATAAAGCAGCCAAAGTACTCATCGAGCTTATTCCTGATTTACCGCCAGCTTGTCATGTTGAAATGATCCCACTTGATGAAATAGAAGCTAATCAATACAACCCAAATAAAATGGCGCCTCCAGAAAGCAAACTCCTAAAAACGTCGATGGAGAAAAATGGTTTAACTATGCCTATTTTGGTTAATCGTTTGAATGCTTCGGTCAAAAAATACGTTGTCATCGATGGGTTTCATCGTTATCAATTATTATTGAACCACCCAGATCTGCAAACCCTAACGGGGTACATCCCCGCGGTGGTCCTTAATTTGCCTGAAGAAAATTGCATATCGACTTCTGTTCGCCATAACCTGGCGCGTGGCTCACACCAAGTTGAACTGATTGCAGATCTGATTATTCAACTCAAAGAGATGGGATGGGCAAATCATAAAATTTGTTACGAATTGGGAATGGATAAAGATGAAGTTCTACGATTACAACAAGTCACAGGCCTCGCTGCTGCCTTTAAAGATCAAGAATTTTCACAGTCCTGGGAGTAATTGATTTTTTAGCAATCACGCCGTAAACCCTCGCCAGCTCTGAGGGCGGGGAGATAAGGCGAAAGTGCGATAGCACTTTAAGATAGACAGCCCGAAGCAGTTGATATAAGACTGTTCATGAATACAGTTAAGGATTTTGAGTGTTAAGAGCAACTAAGGCACGCATTTACCCAACGTAAGAGCAATCTGAGTTTTTAATAGCTCAGTTTGGCGTTGTGCGTTTTGCGAACCACAAAGCTCTACATTTAAAGTCGCATATGTACCGCAAGCTTCCGAAAATGAAACCTGTAGAGGCGAACATTCACCGTGAAATTGTAGGTAAAGTTAAAAGTATTACTGTCAGATTGAGTAAAACAGGTAAGTTCTACGCATCTATCCTTGTTGATGATGGAGTGGAAGCGCCTAGTTTGCTTCATACAGTGAGTAAGGTGACAGGTATTGATCTTGGTCTGTCTCACTTTACTATTGAATCGAACGGCAGAAAGACAGTTAACCCCAGATTTATAAAGCGTGCTGAGAAGAACCTCAGACGTAAGCAGAAGTAGTTATCTCGTAAAGCTAGATTGCTATTAGCTAAATGCGATGAAAAAGTCGCTAACGCTCGCGCTGATTTTCAACACAAACTCTCTCGAACTCTCGTAGACAAAAACCACGCTGACCCCCCAAAAGATAGACGTTATTCTGTTAAGTGTAAGTGGTCAACATTTCGGACACTGATTTAAGCCTATTTTCGGCATTTACTGGCGACAGCCCATGAGTTGCGTGCTGAGGCCGAGGCCGATTGTAGTAACTCATCAAGTAATAGCTCATATCTTTCCTTGCCTGAAATTGTGGCATCAGGCTTATCTGATAAAGACCATTCCACAACGCGTCGGCTTAAGTAGGTCTACTTTGAACCAGACCCAATCTAAGTAAGATCATCGCGTCTAGCCTCTCCAATTTTGCATGTTTATATCGATGCGAACCTGGCTGATTACTCATTAACCAGCTTCACGCATTCTCTGACGAACCTTAAATCCCCCCGATTTTGACACCTTCTGCACTCAACATTGAAACAATATTTTTTAGTTAGGTTAACTAGGTAGAAATATTAGGCTAATTTAGAATTTAATTAATATGTCATTCCTAAAATTAAGTTCTAGATTCTAGGTTCTAGCGCTTTTTTGTGCCTCCCTAGCTTGTAAGGGGAGCAGTCTAATAAGAGCAATTGAACTAACGAAAGAAAGGTATTTATTTATGTCTAGTATGAAACAGGTAAGGAGCACAACCCCGCCTTCAATGATTGGAGGAGCCTGTATTGTCGCGTGCATTTGCGTCGGCGCTGGTATGCTTGGACTTCCCGCTGCAGGGGCTGGGGTCTGGACCATCGGGGCTTTAATGGCTTTGCTCTTCACTATGCTCATTATGACAACCAGTGGTTGTCTGTTACTCGAAGTTTTAAAAGATTATCCATACAGGTCGTCTTTTTCTTCCATCACAAAAGATTTGTTAGGAAAAGAGGTTAATTTTTTTAATAACTTAATGATCTACTTTGTGGGAGGGATTTTACTGTACGCTTACATCACTTCATCTGGACTGATCATTAAGGAGTACTTTGGCCTTTCCCCTAAACTAGCTTCTATCCTTTTTGTGCTTATCTTTTCTGGACTAGTTTGGCATTCAACAAAAACAGTTGACCGCATTTCCATGGTGTTGATGCTATTTATGATTATCAGCTTTATTTTTGGGACTGCTGGCCTTTGGTTTAATGTTAATCTTGTTACTTTGTTGGATACTGCTCACTTAAAGTTTGAGTATGCGCAATACGTATGGGGGTTTTTCCCTATTGCTTTAACTTCATTTGGATACCAGCACAGCGTCTCCACTCTGCGAGACTACTACCTTGATGAAAGGCTCGCACAAAGGGCGATTGTAGGCGGAACGCTCATGGCGTTCTTTATCTACACCATTTGGCTATTAAGTATCTATGGTAATTTACCAAGAATTAGCTTCGGCCCTATAATTGCAGAAGGTGGAAATATAGACATCTTACTCATCAGCTTAAAAGCAGTGTTGGCTGAAGAAACCCTATCAAATGTCATTAGTGCTTTTTCAGCGGCGGCCATTTTGTCGAGTTTTATTGGGGTAGGGTTGGGTGTGTTTGATTTTTTGGCCGATCTTTTTCAATTTGATGCTACCTCCAAAGGAAGAACCAAGACCTGGGCGGTTACATTTATTCCGCCTCTTATTTTTTCTCTTCTTTTTCCTTTTGGTTTTCTTAGCGCAATTGGTTATGCAGCGTCTGCCGCTGCGATTTGGGCATGTATCGTACCGGCATTGTTAGTAAGGAAATCGAGACTACAAAGACCAGCGTTTAACAACCTTGAAGAGAGTGAAGAAGATCAGAAAAAATCGAAGGCTTACCAAGTGCCTGGAGGAGAGTTGGTGTTGGTTGGTGTGTTTATCTACGGTGTGAGCATCATCGTTATCAACGTACTAGTCCTGTTCGAAGCGCTGCCCGTTTTTGACGGCGTCTAGCCTTATTAATTTTAAAATTACCCACCCAAAAGATTCAAATCACGGTCAAGGACGAGCAACCCGAGCGCTGAGGGGCGTGGTTATTTGCCGATCGAGCCCTATTAGGACGGTTTTAAAATAAACTCTAGCGGCAAAATCTTGGGTTCCGAGTAAATTTAAATAAAGTAAGCATGAACAAGAAGGATTAGTGATGAAAGTGAGTGTCTATATCGATCAAGTGTTGTTCAAACAAGCACTCAGAGCCGCCAAAAGCTCTGGACTGACCCCGTCCCAAACCATTGCCCATTGGGCGGCAATGGGTCAATTCATGGAAACCAAATCCCTCGGATCGCTGAGGCTCATACAGAGTGGCCCTAGAAAGAAGTAAATTTCCAGCGTTTTCATCGCTCTGGCGAAACCTTGGAGCCCCAGTAAACATCGTTAATAAAGACATTGAAAAGCCGAGCCAGCCCTCGGCCTTTCGATAGCGTTGCCGACGGAACTTGAATGTTCCGTACACAGATGGCCAGAGAAGAATGGCTCTTATGGATGTTTGAAATTCTTGAGAACCAAGTGATAGACAGAAACTCTGAAGCGCCGGCGGATTGCGTGGTGATTTCTGGCGCAATTTTACTCGACGTCCAAAAGAAATGAAGCGTTGGGAAGTATGAATAGAACTCCCCATGCTCCTTGGTGAGCGCAGTTAATTCGGGGACGGTTAGCTTTGCTAAATCCTTGCAATAACGGTCATATTGTCTACCAACACTGTCATTTTTCTCGCACCATCTTGTTGTCGAAAATTTGCATAATGTCCGTCCATCGGGGCATTCTACTCTAGCGCTTGAATGCTTTTTGCGTAAGACCGCACCACATTATATTTCATCTCATTAACGGTATAATTGAGTTTTTTAAAATCCAAACTTGGGGAAGAACTAAAATACTTACCGTTTGTGTCGCCAAGTTAAGCCTTCTATCACTTTAAGCAATCGCTTTTCGTATTGTTCCGCTCCGTCTCATTAAGTGAGCAACACATTTTCAGCGGTGGTGTTCGTGATAGTTAATAACGGGCTGATGAGCCTCTGGGCCTCAACAGAAAACGTCACTTTGCCTTGTTTTATAACGATAATTTTTCCCGTCTCAGCCGTATAGCCGTGGGGTCGTTCATTAAGGTAAACTGATCACGGTCGAGTACTTCAAGAGCGTCTTGAGACGTTTTTAGTTCAACGGTTGGTTCAGCTGAACTAAAGATGCACACCTTTAGCTTGGTAAAAAACACGGCAAGGATTAACCACGAATTCACGAGAATTGAGGTGTTTAAGATCAGGAGGAAGACGCCCAGACTCGGGAAATTAGCTGAGGCGTTCGACTCTTTCGAAGATGTTTTGAACGAGTTGTTTGGCAGCGAGCAGGTTTTCAAGGGCAATGTATTCCGCGAATTATTGAGAGTCGATAACGCGGGCTCACTCCAAATCCCTTCAGCCATTTTGACATTTTTCCTTGCTTCATCAGGACCCAGTGCTTTGCCTTTGAGATTGCGAGTTCACCGCCAGCAAGCCCTTCGAGAATAGCCAAACGGTTTTGCATAAACTGGTGTCCACATCAACCAGATACGTAGAGGGGGTCCCATGTTCGGTGAACAGCACTGGCTAGGTCTGTGAGGGTTTTGGTCGCTTGACGCTTAAGGGAAGTAACAAGCTCGACTTTCATGAGAAGGACTCCAACAGAAGACTCAAGTGATACTATTGAATCACTTGAGTCTAGTAAGTTTAGTGGAGAGAAATGCAAAGCGTTGGGAGTTACACTAAACTGATCCGCACCAGCAGTT
>NZ_JBFRVM010000068.1:0-46571 GCF_041475145.1 Vibrio sp. 10N.222.49.A3 | reverse complement strand
TAACTGATCGGCATTACCCCTTTGGGGCCTTTTTTGTATCTGTAGGTATGAGAGTTAGGTTATCTGAGAATACAGAAAGGCAGGTACTAAAAAGGGTTAATGCTTTCACATCAACCCTTTATCACTTTCTTGTGTCGCTTCTACTTTTTAATGCTAAGTAGGGTGCCTGACTTACACTTGAAAGAGTAGTAGTGACGGCTTTCGTTGAATTTACCTAAGCCTTCGCCATCACAATAGTCGATGTTGATATCGCGCATAATTTCTAGCGTATCTTCACTGTTCAAGGCAAATTTAGAGCCGTCAGAGCAGACGATACGTACTCTTTCATCATGGCTTACAGAGTAGATATCGACTTCAGTATTACACAGCTCAAAAGAGGCTTCACGGAAGTTGTCTTGTTGAGTATTTGAAGCACAACCTGCGGTAAATACGGCTGCGATAACGGCTAAAAGTCCGAGTCTTTTCATTGTTAGTCCTTCGATATCATCGAATTTGGTGATGAGTTTTATATGCTGTTTGGAGTAGCCTATACAACAACACGCTTTGATTCAAGGCGCGTTCGCTGACTCTAGGATATAAAAGTATAGGCGCAACCAGATAATTTCTAATAAGTTTATTCGTCTTTAGCCTATTATGTACCCGACCAAAAATAAAAAAACCAACACGGAGGTTGGTCTTTAAAATTTAAGTTTGTTCTAAATGACTATCGAAACTGTTTTGCTTCCGGAAGAAACTCAAAACCAGCAGACGCAAGTTTTGCGGTCAATGCAGCTTTGTCGATTTCATAGAAGTTGACTACTCGATCTAAATCACCGCCGAAGTCGTCACGCAGCTTCATGTTGACGATGCTCATCAACATCACAGGATCCATCTTTTCAAAGTTAGCGAGGTTCATATTAGTCCTCGAAATCTGAGATCAGTAGATTCGCTGCGGCAAATGCAGCACGATCTCTTGCTTCTTTAGGAAGAGATTCATCTGCAGCAAGGTCGTTCAATGTTTTTACCGCGCAGGTGATCGCTTTAGGGATATAGCCTTGGTCGCCACTGCCAATTTGAGAATACAGTTCACGCACCAAATCACAACAATCGTATACTTTCATTTTTATACCTAACCAAATGATAACTGATCTCAATATACACATAGAGATAGGCAAAAACAAAGTGGATCTGACTAAGTTCATAGTTAGTTTGTTCTTGCTCAATATCTCATTCTGTTGATGCTCAATATCTCATTCTGTTGATGCTCAATGTATCACTTTGCTAACTTGTTACTTAGCGTGATATTTACTGATTCGCCTGATAACTACCGCTTAACTAGAGATCTGCTGTTCAAGTTGATGAGTGACCTCATCAGCTAAGTTGAGCTGCTTTGCTAACTCTTTGAGGTAAGCCTTCTCCATAAAGTTCTGCTCATCCGCTACAATCAAAGAGGCTAAGTAGATCTCACTCGCTTGTTGAGGTGACGTTGCTAATTGAGCAATTTCACTTGGATCGAGTGGTTTGTGCAGCTCTTCAGAGACCAATTTAGTCAGTTGATAATCGGCGCCCATATTTTCGACCGCTTGCTCGATCTTTGCCATCTCCTCTTCATCGACATGACCATCGGCTTTGGACGCAGCAATCATCGATCTTAGAATCAGCACACTATGGTTTGAGTCGTTCTCATCAAATTGAGCTTGTTCGGAATTCGGTGCTTGGCCTTGTTTAGACTGATAGTCGTTATAGACCTTGTAAGCGAGTGCGCCAAGTGTCGCTGCGCCACCAATACCAGCGGCTTTCTTACCCATTTTCTTGGTTTTCTTAGAGCCCATTAACGCACCTAAGAGTCCGCCGCCAACTGCGCCTGCGCCGAAGGCTCCGAGCGTGCTTTTGTTGATATTCTTACCACTGCCGCCTTGAGTTAGGCCACTTAAACTTGAAGAGCCTTGGGAAAGCTTCTGAGTACCTTGTTTAACTAGATCTGACTTAAGTGCTTGGTTAAGTAAGCTTTTGATATCCATCGATACCTCCAATGTAATCGTGTCTAAAGAGTTGATGAACCCAATATACGGATTTAAAGATGAACAGGGGATTAACTTACGTTATTTACTCTACTGATAAATAGAAGGGAGTTTGAAGAGAAACGACAGGCACAAAAAAGGCCACCTAATGGCAGCCTTTCAATGTTTATCTAGTAAGTAATCGGATTACTAAGCTAGTTGAGCTTTAAGGTGCTCGATAACCGTGTCCATTGCGATAGCTTCTTTATCACCTGTACGACGGTTTTTGTATTCGAAGTTACCTTCGTCCATGCTGCGATCACCGATAACGATAGTGTGAGGGATGCCCACTAGCTCGATATCTTTAAACATAACACCTGGGCGCTCTTTACGGTCATCGAATAATACTTCGATTCCCATAGCCGTTAATTCAGCGTATAGCTTCTCAGCTGCTTCTTTAACGCGCTCAGATTTGTGCATGTTCATTGGTACGATAGCAACTTGGAATGGTGCTAGTGCGTCTGGCCAAGTAATACCGAACTTATCGTGGTTTTGCTCGATAGCAGATGCAACAACACGTGAAACACCGATACCGTAACAACCCATTTCTAAGATTACGCTCTTACCATCAGGACCAAGCACGTTACAGTTCATTGCTTTAGAGTAAGTATTACCTAGTTGGAAGATGTGACCAACTTCGATACCGCGCTTAAGTTGGATGGTACCTTGACCACATGGGCTAAGGTCGCCTTCAACAACGTTACGTAGGTCTTCAACTTGAGCAAGCTCTACGTCACGACCCCAGTTGATGCCAAAGTAGTGCTTATCATCTACGTTTGCGCCAGCGCCGAAGTCACTCATTACAGCAACAGAGCGGTCAACGATGAATGGCAGTTCTAAGCCAACAGGGCCAAGTGAACCAGGACCTGCACCAACAAGTGCACGGATTTCTTCTTCAGAAGCCATCTCTAGCGGAGCAGCAACCTGTGGAAGGTTCTCTGCTTTCACTTCGTTCAGTTCGTGATCACCACGGATGATCAGTGCGATGATGTCTGCATCTACTTCATCAGAAGCTTTAACGAATAGAGTCTTAACGGTCTTCTCGATTGCTAGACCGTGCTGCTCTACAAGCTCTGCGATTGTTTTTGCGTTTGGCGTATCAACCAGTTCCATCTCTTGAGTTGGCGCTGCCGCTTCAGTCGTTGGAGCTAGTGCTTCTGCTTTCTCGATGTTCGCTGCGTAATCCGATTCTGAAGAGAATGCGATTAGGTCTTCGCCGCTTTCAGCAAGAACGTGGAACTCTTGAGAGCCGCTGCCGCCGATTGCGCCAGAGTCTGCCAATACTGGACGGTACTCAAGGCCCATGCGGTCGAATGCTTTACAGTAAGCATCGTGCATCGCTTGGTAAGACTTTTCTAAGCCTTCTTTATCGATATCAAAGCTGTACGCATCCATCATCGAGAATTCACGTGCACGCATTACGCCAAAACGAGGGCGGCGTTCATCACGGAATTTAGTCTGGATTTGGTACAGGTTTAGAGGAAGCTGTTTGTAAGAGCTGATCTCGTTACGTACTAGGCTCGTCACAACTTCTTCAGCTGTTGGGCTAAGAACAAACGGACGAGAATGACGGTCTGTGAAACGAAGTAGCTCAGGACCCATCTTTTCAGAACGGCCAGTCTCTTCCCAAAGCTCAAACGGTTGAACTACGGGCATCAAGATTTCAACGGCACCTGCATTATCGATCTCTTGGCGAACGATATTTTCGACTTTACGCAGTACACGTAGACCAGTAGGTAGCCAAGTATATAAACCTGAAGCTAGCTTACGGATCATACCTGCACGTAGCATCAGCTGGTGGCTGATAACTTCTGCGTCGTTTGGAGTCTCTTTCAGAGTAGAAAGAAGGTAGTTACTGGTACGCATTCTATGGTATCCGTTTCATCATTGATAAAAGAAAACTTGCTGTGGTTAATGACAACAGCAAATCTGATATAGCCGCATATAATATCAGCCTATTTGGGATCTCAAAAGCGTTCAATGTCAGTTACATTGATGAAAAGCGTTTCAACCACGAATTTCACGTTAAGATCGAACAAATTTACCGCATATTCCTTGTTGTCAGGCTTACCTTTCTTATAGGCAGGGCGAGGATCTTGGCCTAATACTTCTTTGCTCACCTGAATGATATGGCGTGCTTGTGGGTGGCTTGCGAGCTTACTTTGCGCTTGTTGCGAGAAGTTAACGTCGAGCACTGCTGGTTCATCGGCGGCAAACCCCCCTAGTGCATCGGGAATTGAATCCGAGTAGGGGATATAAGGTTTGATGTCGATGATCGGTGTGCCGTCAACGAGATCAACACTGCCCAAGTCCAACCAAGTTTGTCCCTTTTCTTGAGATACCCCTTTGAGTTCAACTGCAGACATGCCTATTCCATTCGGTCTGAATGTGGCACGAGACGCGAATACACCAATACGTTCGTTCCCGCCAAGGCGAGGTGGCCTCACGGTTGGTTTCCATCCTGCTTCAAGGTTCTTATCGAACAAAAACAACAACCACACATGGCTAAATTGTTCAATATTACGAACAGACTCAAGGCAGTTCGCTGCTTCAACTAGCCTGACTCTTGAGGTAGAAGTGGGTACTAACCTAGGCTGTCTTGGCACAGCGAACTTCTCTTTATAAGGAGACTCAATAAAGCCAACAGGTTCAATGGTGTACATAGCAAGGTGTTCTCTGGTTTCAGTTAAGACGGAAAAATATCATAAAATCACTTGTTTTTCTTTTGATAATAATTATCATTTGATATGTTATAACATATCAAATTAGCCATTTAAGGGAAATACAATGAAACCGAATATCCACCCTGATTACCGCCCCGTGGTTTTTCATGACACCAGTGTCGATGAGTACTTCTTAATCGGATCTACATTGAAAACAGATCGCACTATCGAATGGGAAGACGGAAATACTTATCCTTACTTCACGATTGAGGTGTCGTCAAAGTCGCATCCTTTCTATACGGGTAAACAGCGAGTGCTACATAAAGAGGGACGCGTTGCGAACTTCACTCGTCGTTTTGGTCAATTAGGTAAGGGAGCGAAATAGAATGAAAGTTGTGAAATCACTGAAAAGTGCGAAAAGCCGTCACCCAGATTGCCAAATAGTAAAGCGTAGAGGCCGTCTCTATGTCATCTGTAAATCCAACCCGAGATTCAAAGCGGTTCAAAAATAGTCAGTCAATTTGATGTGACATGAGTGTAAAAACGAGGGGAAAGTCAAACTTCATTCATTTGTCTGTTTTTCTTTTCCTTCGAGAGGAACTTTGTAGGAGAGTATGTGCTCACTTAGCGTACGTTGTTTCTTATTTGTCACTTTATCAATGGCTTACAAGCGCAAGCATAAACCGAATGAATGCATCCATACCAATTATAAACCTAACTTTCATACTTTAATTGGAGTTATTTGCTAATTTTTTGTTTTTATTAAGTTAAAAAGAATGGTTTGTTACACACTTTGTAACATTTGCGATTTCTAATTGACCCTTTTGTCGAGTAATCTGCGCGGGCAATTTAAACATCTTTGTCACAATTGCACAGGAATCACTACAAGGAGGGAACTGATGAGTTCATCAGCTTCAATAAAAAACAATTCGCCTAAAAAACCTATTTTTACTCGCTTTTTAGATGGCGTTGAATATTTGGGGAACCTATTACCCCACCCAATCACTCTTTTCGCAATCTTCTGCTTAGCAATCCTCGTTACTTCAGGTATTGCTGGTTACTTCGAAGTGTCTGTTATGGACCCTCGACCAGAAGGTGCTAAAGGTCGTGCTGCTGACGGCATGATCCACGTTGTAAGTCTGCTTAACGCAGAAGGTCTACAACTTATTGTGACTAACTTAGTTAAGAACTTTGTTGGTTTTGCTCCACTAGGTACTGTACTTGTTGCTATGCTTGGTGTAGCGATTGCTGAACACTCAGGTCTACTATCTGCTGCAATGCGTGGCATGGTAATGGGTGCTTCTAAGCGTATGGTTACAGTAACGGTTGTGTTTGCAGGTATTATCTCTAACACAGCATCAGAGCTTGGCTATGTGGTACTTATTCCACTAGCAGCAATGCTTTTCCATTCTTTAGGTCGTCACCCTCTTGCTGGTCTTGCTGCGGCATTCGCTGGTGTGTCAGGTGGTTACTCTGCAAACCTACTTATCGGTACGGTTGACCCACTGCTTTCTGGTATTACAGAAACAGCGGCACAGATGATTGACCCGTCTTACACGGTTGGTCCTGAGTCAAACTGGTACTTCATGTTTGTTTCTACTTTCTTCATCGCGATTACAGGTGCATTTGTAACTGAGAAGATTGTTGAACCTAAGTTGGGTAAATACAACGACGAAGAAGCTTCTGAAGATTTATCAAATGATTCGATGGGCAGACTGACGGATGTTGAGAAGAAAGGTCTAAAACTAGCAGGTATTGCTGTATTGGCTGTTTCTGCACTTCTAGCGTGGACTATCGTTCCAGCTGACGGTGTTCTACGTTCAGCGTCTGGTACGGTTTCGGGTTCTCCATTCTTGAAGAGTATTGTTGCGTTTATCTTTGTATTCTTCGCTATTCCTGGTTTTGTTTACGGTAAAGTTACCGGTTCAATGAAGAACGATCGTGACGTGATCAACGCGATGGCAACGTCTATGTCTTCAATGGGCATGTACATTGTTCTTGTATTCTTTGCTGCACAGTTTGTTGCTTTCTTTAAGTGGACTAACTTTGGTCAAGTAATCGCTGTTGGTGGCGCTAGCTTCTTACAAGATATCGGTCTTACTGGCCCAATGTTGTTCTTTGCATTTATCCTAATGTGTGGCTTCATTAACCTAATGATCGGTTCAGCTTCTGCTCAGTGGGCAGTAACAGCACCTATCTTTGTACCTATGCTAATGCTTGTTGGTTACGCACCAGAAACGATTCAAGCTGCTTACCGTATCGGTGATTCAACGACGAACATCATTACACCAATGATGAGCTACTTCGGTCTTATTCTTGCTGTAGCGACGCGTTACATGAAGAACCTTGGTATCGGTACTCTGATTGCTACAATGCTTCCATACTCAATCTGCTTTATGTTCGGTTGGAGCATCTTGTTCTACCTATGGGTGTTCGTATTTGGTCTTCCAGTAGGCCCAGGTGCAGCAACGTTCTACACGCCGTAGTAACGTTAGTACAAGTCATATTGTTAGATTTTAAAGCCTGCCTCGTGCTGGTTTTTTTTGATCGAAATTATGGTGTACCAATCACGGAAAGTGATCTGAAAGAGTGTAGAAAATTGGGATGATTTAAAAAGAAGAGATGGTGGCAAGATGGATCATCAATACTCCGTTAAAGTAACACTTAGTATCAAGTGTTAAGTAACAAGAACGGAGTATGTCGACAAACATATCTACAGGTTCACGGTTATGGCTATGAACGAATATCAATGTTTCTTAATGATTATCGCTTTGCTAGCAGGCGATCAAGGTGATTCGCGAACTCACGACGATCGGTCTGTGAGAGGGCGCTTGGTCCACCCGTTTGGATGCCGCTTGAACGCATGGTATCCATAAAGTCACGAATGTTCAGGCGCGCTTTGATGGTTTCTTTGGTGTAGAGCTCGCCACGAGAGCTAAGTGCTTGACCACCTTTGGTGATCACTTCATCGGCGAGAGGGATATCGGATGTAATCACGAGATCACCGGGTTCAGTGCGTTTTACGATTTCATCATCTGCAATATCAAATCCGCTTGGGACTTGAATTGAGTGAATGTTATTACGCTTGGGAACGGGAACCAAATGGTTCGCGACAAAGGTACATTCGACCCCTGTGCGCTCAGCTGCGCGTACGATTGTTTCTCGGATAACCTTGGGACAAGCGTCCGCATCAACCCATATTTTCATAGTGTTCTATTTCTCTGTTAGCTTATTGCTCAGTTAACTTATTGTTCCGTTAACTTGGCTTCTAGCGTGGCAACGCGGGTGGTAAGTTCAAGGATTTGCTTTTCCAGTTGGCTAACACGATCGAGTGCTGGCTCTTCTTGTGTCGCGACTTCAACTTTAGGAACGCGATTCGCGCTTTTCCAGCTCTTGATGGTTGTGATTAAAGCGGGCATCGGAACCGATGTACTCATACGAGCTTTAACTAAAGCAACTGTAGGCTCTTTCCCTTGTGCTTGCAGTCCTTCAAGCACTGATTTCAACTCTTCAGACACATCTTTTGTCAGCATGTTGACCTCCATTTTTAGTCTTCAGCCATTTTACTCGCTCTGGTGAGTGATAGCGAATCATAAAACCGCCCATAGCTTGTGAGAGATCTCTTACAAAGGTTGTGAGATAACACGAATACATCGCTAGAGAGATTGAGGTGCATATGATTAAGTGGTTGATTTTTTGTTGTTTTATATAATTAACAACTTTTATGAATTCAAAGTGTGATGCAAATCTATTGTCCCAAATCGTAAATCGCGTAAATTAAACCTTGTCGGAAGGATTCTGACACGGAACAGGAAAGCACCAAGGATTTGGTTATCTTCAGGATGAAGATTTGGTTACTTAGGATTGAGTAGTCAAGCATGGAGCGTAAGGACATTGTAGGGATACAGTCAGTTAACAGGAAGTTAGCTGCAACGGAATGACAATGGACACCTTTAGGATTTAAAGGGTTGGATTAGCATCAGGACGATGTAAAGGACACCGCTCACGGAACAAGTGATGTGCGCTAACTAGGATTGTTAGCTTTCAGGATGATTGGACACCGCTAGGACGGCGAAGTAAAGGAAAGAGCTGAAGGATTACAGCCACTATTATGGATGATGCATGGAGCATTTATTAGTAGCCGGACTGCTGCGAGTAAGACCCTAGCCCTGACACTTCGGTGTCGGGGCTTTTCTTTATCTGAGGCTTTTCTTCTCTCTAGGGGGCTCTTTAATTCAGGAGCTTTTATCTAAGATCGCGACATCTGCTTTTCTGCTAATGGTCAACACAAGGAGTGTTTTATGACGATAGCAACCTCAAGAACGCTGTTGGTACCTTATACCGAACAGCTACAACACGACTTTATCAAGTTGAATTGCTGCCCCGTTAATCGTTCTGAAATGAATGGGCCGCACTCTATTGCCTCTGCGAAGTTCTTATTTCAAGAGATACTGCAAGACAACGTCGGCTTCTGCCGCGCTATCATCCACAACCAAACCCGTGAATATCTTGGGCATGTCTTTATTTCATCAGAAGAGGGTAGGCATGAGCTTGGCTTTATTTTGGATAAAGAGTATTGGAATCGCGGCTTTGCTAGTGAGGTGCTAAAACCATTTTTAAGTTTGGTGTGTTTTGAAGAGCGCCTAACGAATGTTGTTGCGACTGTGAATGTCGGCCACAACCCATCGATTAAGTTATTAGAAAAACTAGGGTTTGAATTTAAGGAAACCAAACAAGATTCGTTTGGCCCTTATCATGAATATAGCTATAACGCGCACTGCGACGTTACATTCTATGAGGCTGTAGCTCAAACCGCATAGAGCGGAAGCCGACCATGGTCAGTTTTCCTTGGTATAGGTCATCACCTAATGCCGAAAATTCAAAATGGTACACAGTATGCCAGCGCCAAATGGTCGTGAGCTCATGGCGCATCTTAAGTTTATGACCGTTGAAGGCAACGCTTAATAGCTGCAAGTCGAGCTCTTTACACTTTCTCGCAATGGCAGCTTTCGCAAGCTCGGATTGCCTGCGCTGCTGCCAAAACAGAAAGCAAAAGAAGCACAGCATCAAAATAGCCACTAAGTTATCTATCATTTAGTCCATACTTCCTTTTATCTTTCTATTCCAATTGTGTTTTGAGCTCGTTGTTACGAGCTACTGAGCTGTTCTGTCTAGTTTTTATTGCGACTTAGCCGCTTGTTGTAACTCAATCAATGCGTTTGCGAGTTCTGGTGATGGGTTCGAATTCAACAACGGCAAAAATACCATTCTTAGTGTCGGAATCATCACTAAATCTGCAAATAACTGATTGAACAGGTTTTGGTTGCCTGTTTGTGCGAGGCGCAACAAGAATTGCTCGGCAATCGCTGGATCTTGTAGTGCGTGCCAGCTGCGACCCGCTAAACCAATTAACACCTCTTGGTGGCTAAAGCGTGGACTCGCGAGAACTTGGTTAATGATGTTATTCGCGATCCTTTGTTCTGCACCGGAAAGGGCACGAACCAAAGCTGACAGTAAGAACAGATCCGGCTCTTGACTGTTAATCTCATTGTCTGCCATTTCTTGTAAGCGTTGAGCGAGCTTATCATTGATTTGCGTGTGCTCAAGCGCCCCTAGTGTTGCGTATAGCGGCTCTGATGGCAGTTTATTCAATGCTTTGCGAATAGCGACACCGTTTTGCTGACTGCCTAAGCGAGCACACATATCGGTGATGCCTTGAAGACCAACGGTTTTCCAGTTATCCCAACCAAGCTCACCTGTGAAGTAATGCTGAGCGTGCTCGTAATATTGGCTCGTCGCGAGGTCTAACCCTGCTCTTACTTGGCTATGGAATACGGCCATTTTGTCTTCAGAAGGCTTGAAGGTATAAGGGTTGTTTGACAGCTTTTGTTGTTGCTCTTCGCTGATATCACCGTTCAAACGAGTGCCCATCGCTTCGATAACAAACTTAAGAAAATTACCCACATCCCCTTGATGCAGTAAGCCTCTTTCATCGAGTTTGAATTTTAGGAACCAGATCCAAGGTTGCTTGTGTTCGTTCCAGTAGCTAATCGCTAAGTGAGCTTGTTTCTGAAGTGGAAACGGGTATGGCTGTTTCCCCTGCTCAACATCAGAGAATAGGGTGTTGTCGATTTTCTGGATACGACGACCTAGGTCGTAGATGTCGTATTGGCAACCGCTATTCTTTAGTAACTGAGTGAGCGTGTGAATGGTTTCCATAGTAATAAAGCTCCTAACTTTCTTTCCTAAATAGATGGTACTCTATGCCCCAATTTCAAGGTCACTAGATAAATAACTTGGTGAAAAATGACAGCTGCCACAAAGTTACCTCTTTTACTTCAACAATTAGAACAACAAATGCGCCAATGTTCGCTATGGAGTGATGTTTCGCCTTCGGATGAAGCTTTGGCGAGCGTTGAGCCTTTTGCGATTGACTCGCTACAGCCAGAAGAGTGGTTGCAGTGGATCTTTATCGTAAAGATCAACGCAATGATGGATGCCCAAATGAGCCTACCGAAAGGCTTTGCGATTCATCCTTATTTTGGTGAAGTGTGGAAAAATGAGGCAGACAAAGCTGAGCTGCTAGTGACGATTCAGAGCATTGATGAGGTATGCGCGTAATGTTAGAGATCATTTATCAAGATGAGTATTTTGTCGCGGTGAATAAGCCTGCGGGTATGCTAGTGCATCGCTCATGGTTGGATAAACACGAGACTCAGTTTGTGATGCAGACTCTGCGCGACCAAATTGGTCAGCACGTATTTCCTCTGCATCGCTTAGACCGTCCAACGTCTGGCGTATTGGTGTTTGCTCTGTCGAGTGAAGTTGCCTCTGAGGTGATGCCGATGTTCGCCAACCACGAGATGCAAAAAACCTATCATGCGATTGTGCGTGGTTGGATAGAAGAGGGCGATACGCTCGATTATGCGCTTAAGGTTGAGCTGGATAAGATCGCCGATAAGTTCGCGAAAGAAGATAAAGAACCACAAGAAGCCGTCACTGTTTACGAGCCGTTAGCTAAAGTTGAAGTGCCGTATTCAACAGGCCGTTTTCCTACCAGTCGTTATTGCTTAGTTGAGATGATGCCAAAGACAGGACGTAAACATCAGCTGCGTCGTCACATGGCTCATCTAAGACACCCAATCGTGGGCGATACTTCACATGGTGATGGTAAGCATAACCGACTGTTCCGTGATGATTTAGACTCACACCGTCTGTTGCTGCATGCTTCTGAATTGCGCTTCATTCATCCTTTCACTAAAGAAGAATTGGTGATGAAGGCGAACTTAGATGAAACGTGGTTAAGGTTGTTTGAAACTTTTGAGTGGGATGCCCACTTAATCGATGCTCAAACTTGCTTGTCGAAGTAAGTCACGCGTGTTTAAGCAATCGCGAGTCTAAGTGAATAGAGAAAATAGAATAAAAACAAAGGGCTGATAGTGATATCAGCCCTTTTTGATGTCTGTGCTATCTTAACAGCATAACTAATGTTGGTTGGTTAATCGTTAATCGCTAACCGTGAATCGCGGGATCATTTAAGTTTTTCTAGATCGGCTTCGATCTCTGCGATCTTGCTTGATACCACTTTTTCTAGATGGCGTAAGTCAGTAAGGATCTTCTGCTTCACATCCACCTCAGCCGTTGGCGTCGGTTTGGTGATCTTGTTGAGTTCATCAATCACAAGAGTGAGGTTGCGGTTAATCTCGGTCACTTCTTTGTATTGATTATTGCCGCCGCTAACAAGCACACTTTTTACTTGTCGCGGGTACTTAAACTTAACGCTTTTCGCGAACAGTTCACCTTTCTGCTTACGAAAGTAAATCTTCAGGATATCTTTGTGCGCTTCTTGGCGAAGGGAGTAACGTTCAATCTGTTTAGGTTCGTGGATACCTAAGCCAGTGAGGTTTGGATACATAAGCGACCTCTAGGTTATGAATGTAATACTTTTATGTAATTGACTTGATCAATGTAGCAGCCTAACGACGAGCTAGATAGTTGATATCTGTGAATTGATTGTAAGTTGTGGGCAAGATCGCTCTCTATCTTTGCCCACACTTATTTGGCTATTAAGCAGCTCCAAGAGCTAAACTTGTTTCCTAGTCACAACTTACTTCTAGCTCTAAATTAGCTTTCTAAGGTGCGAGTTCTGAAACGTGTTCGGTTAATCTTTCTCTTAAGGCTTGTTCTTGTTCTTCAGACAACCTTCCTCCCGCGTCACTGGTCAGAATAAACAAATCTTCTGCACGTTCGCCGATGGTGGTAATTTTAGCGCCGTGCAAATTGATGTCTAACTCAGCAAAGGTTGCGCCGACTTGAGCCAACAACCCCGGTGTATCAAGAGCTCTCAACTCCATCAAGGTGCGCTTCTTGCTCTTGGTTGGTAGGAACTCAACCCGAGTTTTTACCTTGAAATGCTGCAAGTTTCGAGGCGTGCGACGTGTCTTAATCTTAGTTGGACGGCCATCAGCCAGAACATGAGTTAGATGTTTCGCAACGGCTTTGTGTCTTGCTTCATCAATCGCTTCACCATGCTGATCAAGTACGATAAAGGTATCCAAAACGTGACCATCTTTACTGACCATGACCTGCGCGTCATGAACGTTGAAGTTACGTCTATCAAGCTCAGCTACAACGGTCGCAAAAAGTGCGGCTTGGTCTTTACAGTAAACAAACACCTCAGTACCGCCACGCGTCGCTTTCTTGCTGATCAAAACTAACGGTTGGCTCGGATCTTCTAAGCGAAGTAGGTGCTCACAGTGCCAAGCAATTTGAGTGTGTGTATGACGCAAAAAATAGTCAGCTTTAAAACGCTGCCACAACACTTCAATTTCACGAGCGGAGAAACCTTCTTTACGCAGCAGTGCAGATGCCATTTGTTGATTGTGACGAATACGGTCTCTGACATCGACTGGGTTTTCCAAGCCGCGACGCAGTGCTCGCTGTGTTGAGTGAAATAGCTCCGCTAACAGGGTGCGTTTCCAGCTGTTCCATAATTCAGGGTTAGTCGCACAGATATCGGCGACGGTTAAGCACACCAGTAGCTCTAAAGATTCTTCATCGCGGACTTTTTTAGCAAACTCAGTGATGACATCAGGGTCGTAGATATCACGGCGTTGGGCGGTGACAGACATCAATAGGTGGTTCTGAACGAGCCAAGCGACTTGTTTTGCTTCTGGTTTTGACAATCCGTGTTCGATACAGAAGGAGTAAGCTTCAACTGCGCCAATTTCCGAATGGTCTCCACCACGGCCTTTTCCGATGTCGTGGAAGATAGCGGCTAGGATCAGGAGTTCTTTTTTCTGAACTCGAGGGTACACTTCACAACAAATTGGGTGTTTGTCGTGGTTCTCTACTTGGCTAAAGCGGTTGATGTGCTTGAGCAGGCGAATACTGTGTTCATCCACGGTGTAAACGTGGAACAGATCAAACTGCATTTGGCCGACAATTTGGCTCCATTGCGGTAAGTACGCCGATAGCACGCCCAGTTTATGCATCAAGCTAAAAGCTTTGTGCAGTGCGTTGGGGTGGCGAACTAAATCCATGAACTTGTCACGAGCTTCAGGAATGGTATGCAGGAAGCGGTTCAATCGGCGACGCGCCGTTCGCAGTTGTCGTAATGTTGGGGGGCTTACCCCTTCGATCGTCGAGTCATTCGCGATATGGATAAACATATCGAGAATCGTTTCTGGTCGTGCTTGGAATAGGGCTGGCTTACGCGCTTCGATTAATGAACCTCGACGTTGGAAGTCATTGTCGAGAATCTCGGCTTCTTGTGTTTGACCACCGTTAATGATTGCTTGGTCAAACAGCTTAAGCAGCATTTTGTTGAGCTCTGCTACACGACGAAGTGTTCGGTAGAACTCCTTCATCATCATTTCTACGCCGCGATTGCCCTCACCAGTGTAACCAAGGTGTTCGGCTACTTGAGCCTGATGCGCAAAGGTAAGACGATTGTCGTAGCGGCGCAGCTCTATGTGCAGTGCAAAGCGAACGCGCCATAAGAAGTCTTGGCACTCCACGAGTTCACGATATTCAGCATCGGTAAGAAAGCCATACTTGCTCATTTCCAACAAAGAAGTCGCACCGAAGTGGCGACGTGCTACCCAACTCAGAGTGTGGATGTCTCTGAGTCCGCCCGGAGTTGATTTGATATGCGGTTCTAGATTGTAGGTGGTGTCGTGGTACCGAGCATGACGCTCTCTTTGTTCTTGAATTTTGGCTTTGTAAAAGGTCTCACTTGGCCAAAATGAATCGGAATGAATCTTTAGTTTCAGCTCTTGGAAGGTGTCTTCACTGCCACACAGTAAGCGCGATTCTTGCAGGTTAGTCGCAACCGTTAAATCGTCACTACCAATCTCAATACATTCAGCAATGGTACGCACTGCGTGGCCGACTTCTAGCTTCAAATCCCACAATAGGGTGATGAATTGACTGACTTTCTCACCTAGTGCTGATGGTAGAGTTCTTTGCGAGACGATGAGAATATCAATATCGGATAAAGGGTGTAGTTCACCACGGCCATAGCCGCCTACTGCGACCAACGCAATATGAGGCAGTTTGCTAAATCCGAAATGTTCCCATAAACGATTGAGAAGCAAATCCATGTATTCGGAGCGCAGCAGAACCAAATCGGTAACTGGATGATGATTTAGAAATTCGCTCTTTTGATACAGCGTGAAGATTTCGAGCTGATTTTTTAATTCGCAGATTTCAAGTTGTTCGTCATTGAACGTAATAGGGCATTGATAAGGCATAGTCTGCTATCCGTGCAAGCAAATGAGAATAGTAAACAATTTAACAGAAGCTGATGCAAAATCGAAATTGAGCGGATAAAAAAATATCCTCGGCAATGCGAGGATATTTTCAAAAGTCTGAGGTGTTCAGTTTGTTGAACTAAGCGTTCTTCATGATACGTGGAATCGTATCATCACTGCGTAGTGTTAGTACTTCACAACCTGTATCAGTCACAACTAATGTGTGTTCCCACTGAGCCGAGTTCTTGCTGTCAGCTGTGTACACTGTCCAGCTATCTTCGTCATCTAGACGACAGCCAAACTTACCCGCATTGATCATTGGCTCGATAGTGAAGCACATGCCTGCTTTTAGCACTGTGCGATCGCTGTTTTTGTAGTGAACGACTTGTGGATCTTCGTGGAACTCAGAACCAATGCCGTGACCACAGTAATCTTTTACAATAGAGAACTTAGCGCGTGGGTTATTCTTGTTGTTTGTCTTGATGTACTTCTCGATAGCAGTACCAACTTGGCCAAGTTGAACGCCTGGTTTAACCTGACGCATGCCTTCATAAAGTGCTTCTTGAGCAACCATGCATAGACGTTTGTTTGCTGGTGAAACTTCACCCACAAGGAACATTTTAGATGTGTCACCATGGTAACCCTGCGGACGAGTGCTTAGGTCTGCATTTTCGTCATCAGGAACAATCACAGTGATATCAACGTTTAGAATATCGCCATCTTTCAATACTGCAGGTTTGAATTGACCAGTGCTACCAGTCTCATCTTGTGATGCTGGAATACCATGACACACGATGTGGTTGATAGACGTACAGATAGACTTAGGGAAACCGTGGTAATCAAGTGGTGCTGAGTATGCGCCTCTCTCTAGAGCGTACTCGTGACAGATTTGGTTAAGCTCTTCTGTCGTTGTACCCACTTGGATGTGAGGTTCAATCATCTCTAAAATTTCAGAAGCCAGCTTGCCGGCGACGCGCATTTTTTCAATTTCTTCAGCAGTTTTAATTTTTACAGCCATTGCATATCTCTTAATTTGGTAGCACCTAAGTGTGCATATTGGGGCTATTCTATCAGTGCAGCATTTTAGCGCAACATTCCCATATCCATACAATGCTGGTGGATACTGCTTAACTTAAGCCGATATTGCGCTGTAAGACGATGCTGAATCGATTTGATTAGGCCGCGATTTATCGGTGAAATCCGCTAATAGGCTAGAGTATAGCAGTCGCCATTTTTGGATTTTTTTCTAGCCATAGATAGACAAAATATGGTATAAAGCGCGCCGGACATCAGGACTGTTTTCTCCAATTGGCGAAACAAGCTTTGTGTCCACTAACTTATTTCTTTAAATCACACACATTCCGACACATGTTCCGGGGTGCCTCAACAACACAGATAACGGCTGAAAAGTGGTTAGTTGTTAGGGGTCGGATTCATGGGGGATGTGGAGGCCTAACCCCATAGAGGATTTTAAAATGGCAACTGTATCAATGCGCGATATGCTTAAAGCTGGTGTTCACTTCGGTCACCAAACTCGTTACTGGAACCCAAAAATGAAGCCATTCATCTTTGGTGCTCGTAACAAAGTACATATCATCAACCTAGAAAAAACTGTACCAATGTTCAACGACGCTCTAGCTGAAATCGCTAAAGTTGGCGAGAAGAAAGGTAAAGTTCTTTTTGTTGGTACTAAGCGCGCTGCATCTGAAGCTGTTAAAGAAGCTGCTATCAACAGCAACCAGTTCTACGTTAACAACCGCTGGTTAGGCGGTATGCTAACGAACTACAAAACTGTTCGTCAGTCTATCAAGCGTCTGAAAGAACTTGAAGCGCAAGCTCAAGACGGTACTTTCGACAAGCTTACTAAGAAAGAAGCTCTAATGCGCACTCGTGAAATGGAGAAGCTAGAGAAGTCTCTTGGTGGTATCAAGAACATGGGCGGCCTTCCAGACGCTCTATTCGTTATCGATGCTGATCACGAACACATCGCAGTTAAAGAAGCAAACAACCTAGGTATCCCAGTTTACGCTGTAGTTGATACTAACTCTAACCCAGACGGTGTTGACTTCGTTATCCCTGGTAACGATGATGCAATCCGTGCAGTACAGCTTTACCTAAACGCTGCTGCAGACGCGGTTAAAGAAGGTCGTAACAAAGATGTTGCTGCTGTAGCTGCTGAAAAAGACGGTTTTGTAGAAGCTGAATAATAGCGGCTCTGAGCCATATTTAGTTCATATTAAGCGGTCATAATCGATGGCTTAAGAACTGAATACAGTCAATATCAGGGGCCAATTAATTAGGCCCCTGTTTTTTATCTTTTTTAGAATTTACTGAGGAATAGAGAATGGCAACTGTAACTGCAGCTCTAGTTAAAGAACTTCGTGAACGCACAGCTGCGGGCATGATGGAATGTAAAAAAGCGCTTGTTGCTGCTGAAGGCGACATCGAGCTAGCAATTGAAAACATGCGTAAATCTGGCGCAGCGAAAGCAGCTAAAAAAGCTGGTAACGTTGCTGCTGAAGGCGCAATCATCATTAAAGAAGAAGCTGGCGTTGCTGCTCTTCTTGAAGTGAACTGCCAAACTGATTTCGTAGCTAAAGATGCAGGTTTCCTTGCATTCGCTAACGAAGTTGCTGAAGTTGCTCTAGCTGAACGTCTAGACATCGTTGCACTTCAAGCTAAGTTTGAAGACGCACGTATCGCTCTAGTAACTAAGATCGGTGAGAACATCAGCATCCGTCGTGTTGAGCTTGTTGAAGGTGTTGCACTAGCTTCTTACCGTCACGGCGAGAAAATCGGTGTTGTTGTTGCTGGTGAAGGCGAAGCTGAAACGCTTAAGCACATCGCTATGCACGTTGCTGCTTCTAAGCCTGAGTACGTTAACCCATCTGACGTACCTGCTGACGTAGTAGAAAAAGAAAAAGCTGTTCAAGTTGAAATCGCTATGAACGAAGGCAAACCACAAGAGATCGCTGAGAAAATGGTTATCGGCCGTATGAAGAAATTCACGGGCGAAGTATCTCTTACTGGTCAAGCTTTCATCATGGAACCTAAGAAAACTGTTGCTGACATTCTTAAAGAGAAAGGCGCATCAGTTACTACCTTCGTTCGTTTAGAAGTTGGTGAAGGTATCGAGAAAGCAGCTGAAATGAGCTTCGCAGACGAAGTTGCAGCGGTACAAAAAGGTTAATCCTTAGCGTATTGTTTGAAAAGAGACCGTGGCAAATGCTGCGGTCTTTTTATGAATAATGAATTATTTCCGGCTTTTAGCTGTTATGAATGCAAACTGAGCTCTTCAGTTTTTATCCATGACTGTTAATCATCAACTCTTTGGAAGGTAAGCTCCATGACTACGAACCCTAAACCAGCGTATCAACGTATTCTGTTAAAACTTAGCGGTGAAGCGCTACAAGGCGAAGAAGGTTTTGGTATTGACCCAACGATCCTTGATCGTATGGCTCAAGAAGTAAAAGAATTAGTTGAACTAGGCGTTCAAGTTGGTGTTGTTATCGGTGGTGGTAACCTTTTCCGTGGCGCAGGCCTAGCAGAAGCGGGTATGAACCGTGTTGTTGGTGACCATATGGGGATGCTTGCAACGGTAATGAACGGCCTTGCTATGCGTGACGCACTACACCGTGCTTACGTAAACGCACGTGTAATGTCAGCAATTCCTCTTAAAGGTGTATGTGACGACTACAACTGGGCAGATGCAATCAGCCAACTACGTCAAGGTCGTGTTGTGATCTTCTCTGCAGGTACTGGTAACCCATTCTTTACTACAGACTCTGCTGCATGTTTACGCGGTATCGAAATCGAAGCTGACGTAGTTCTAAAAGCAACAAAAGTAGATGGTGTATTTACTGCTGACCCAGTAGCAAACCCAGACGCAGAGTTGTATGATACGTTGTCTTACAACACAATTCTTGAGAAAGAATTGAAAGTAATGGACTTGGCCGCATTTACGCTAGCACGTGACCACAAAATGCCAATCCGTGTATTTAACATGAATAAGCCAGGCGCACTACGTCGCGTGGTTATGGGTGAAACTGAAGGTACATTAATCAGCGACGCTGACTAATTTTTCGGGCTTACTGAAGTATAATGCTTCGGTAAGCTTATCCTTATCACTCCAAATAAAAAGCTTTCTTGAAGAAAGAACATAATCAAGGTGAAATTGTGATTAACGAAATCAAAAAAGACGCTCAAGAGCGCATGGTAAAAAGTGTTGATGCACTAAAAAACAGCCTACAAAAAATCCGTACAGGCCGTGCTCACCCGAGCCTACTTTCTGGTCTTACTGTTGAGTACTACGGTGCACCAACACCTTTGACTCAAGTAGCTAACGTTATTGCTGAAGACGCACGTACACTAGCAATTACAGTGTTTGATAAAACACTGACTCCTCTTGTTGAAAAAGCAATCATGACTTCTGACCTAGGCTTAAACCCTATGTCTGCAGGTACGGTTATTCGCGTTCCACTTCCACCGCTTACGGAAGAGCGTCGTAAAGACCTAGTTAAAATCGTTCGTGGCGAAGCTGAAGGTGGCCGTGTTGCTATTCGTAACATCCGTCGTGACGCGAATGGCGATCTAAAAGCGCTTCTTAAAGACAAAGAAATTTCAGAAGACGAAGATCGTAAAGCACAAGACGAAATTCAAAAGCTAACTGACGCTGCGGTTAAGAACGTAGACGAAGTTCTAGCAGTTAAAGAAAAAGAGTTGATGGAAGTTTAATTTTCCATATTCTTTTCTTTCAGGAAAAACGCTGTACTCACGGTGCAGCGTTTTTTTATGCTATTCTGTTCGACTATTAGAATTTGATTCACTCTTTTATGCATAATTCTCAAGCGTTCACAGACTCTCTTCCTAAACACATTGCTATCATTATGGATGGTAATGGTCGCTGGGCAAAAGCTCAGGGTAAGCCTCGTGTCTTTGGTCATAAAAATGGCGTTCAAGCTGTTCGAAAAACCATATCTTCAGCAGCCAGACTTGGTATTAAAGCCGTAACTCTTTTTGCTTTTAGTAGTGAAAATTGGCGTCGTCCTGAAGAAGAAGTGGGTGTCTTGATGGAACTGTTTATTTCAGTGCTGTCGAGTGAAGTAAAAAAGCTTCATAAAAATAATCTTCAACTTCGTGTTATTGGTGATAAAAGTCGTTTTAATGCGCGACTACAAAAGAAAATAGAAGAAGCGGAAGCTTTGACTAGCACCAATACGGGTATGGTTATTAATATTGCGGCTAACTACGGCGGTAAGTGGGATATCCAGCAAGCGATGACTTCGATTGCTCAACAGGTTAAGTCTGGCGATATTAATGTAGAAGACATTGATGAAGCTATGATTACACAGCACCTGACGATGGCAGATATTCCAGAAGTCGATCTACTTATCCGCACCAGTGGCGAGTGCCGCATTAGTAACTTTATGCTTTGGCAATTAGCTTACGCCGAAATGTATTTCACTGAACAATTCTGGCCAGACTTTAATGAAGACAGCTTAGTAGAAGCTGTGACTTGGTTTGTAAATCGCGAGCGTCGTTTTGGATGCACCGGTGAGCAAATTAAAGCTCTGATGGACAGTTAATAAGGATTTTTTTGGTTTGAAACAACGAATTATTACGGCGTTGATTTTAGCTCCCCTAGTTATTCTAGGTATTTTCGAGTTATCACTTCCCACGTTTATTCTTTCACTAGCAGTAATCTCGCTATTGGGTTTTTGGGAGTGGACTCAGTTTGTTGAAAGCAAATCACGTTATTTAGCGTTGATTCCAACAGTTGTGGTAAGTGCTGCAAGTTTTGCTTTTATACCTTTTGATGCATTTAGCCTTAATAACTTATCGGGTGCTCACTACGCCATTCTAACGATTGGTTCAATTTGGTGGGTAATCGCGAGTGGTATGGCAGTGACTTATCCTAAGTCTATGCCAGCATGGAAAGACTCATCCATTCTTCGTCACGCATTTGGCGTGCTGACTTTGCTACCATTCTTCTGGAGTGTGGTTATCCTGCGTGCTAACGGTATCGATGTTGATCCTTACCACGGCGCAAAATTGGTGATGTTCGTTTGCTTGCTTGTTTGGGCTGCGGACAGTGGTGCTTACTTTTCAGGAAAGAGCTTTGGCAAGCGCAAAATGGCCCCTGCGGTGAGTCCTAATAAAACGATTGAAGGTCTTATTGGTGGCATCATTACAGCAGTGATCGTGGCCTGGATCTTTGCTGACTTGTTTGATATCCAATTCACAAGCCCTCTCCACATGATTGTTATTACTCTTGTGACCGTCGTTATTTCTGTTCTTGGTGATCTTGTTGAAAGCATGTTTAAACGTGTTTCTGGGGTGAAAGACAGCAGTAATCTGATTCCTGGTCATGGTGGTATACTTGATAGAATAGATAGCTTAACGGCTGCGTTCCCTGTCTTTGCTCTGCTTTATTTAGCATTCTAATAAAAAAGGGCAGTGATTCTGCCCTTTATTACATTTCTACGGTCATATGTGATGCGAAATCTAACTATCCTTGGCGCTACCGGCTCAATTGGTGCAAGTACACTAAAAGTCGTTGAACAAAACCCAGAACTCTATTCGGTTGTAGCAATGGCTGCAGGCTCGAATGTTGAAAAGATGCTGGCGTTAGTTGAAAAGTGGCAACCAAGCTATGTTGCTATGGCTTGCCCTGATGCAGCATCTAAGCTGACTGAAGTGCTGTCTACAAATTACCCAAACATCAAAGTTCTTTCTGGTTCTGAAGGCATGTGTCAGGTCGCTTCTCTAGATGAAGTGGACACGGTAATGGCTGCTATTGTGGGTGCGGCAGGTTTGCTTCCTACGATGTCAGCAGTTAAAGCGGGCAAGCGTATCTTACTTGCTAATAAAGAAGCCTTAGTGATGTCAGGGCAGTTGTTCATCGACGCAGTCGAAAAATATGGCGCTGAGCTACTTCCTGTCGATAGTGAACACAATGCTATCTTTCAATGCTTACCGCAAAATGTACAAACCAATCTAGGTCGTTGTAATCTGGAAGAGAACGGTATCAACCATATTCTCTTGACGGGTTCTGGCGGCCCTTTCCGCTATACCGATGTCGCAGAGCTTGAATCCGTTACTCCTGAGCGTGCTATTGCACACCCTAACTGGTCAATGGGCCCTAAAATCTCTGTCGATTCAGCAACTATGATGAATAAAGGCTTAGAGTACATTGAGGCGAAATGGCTATTTAATGCCTCTCAAGAGCAACTCAAAGTTATTATCCACCCTCAGTCTGTGATTCATTCTATGGTTCAGTACAAGGATGGCTCGGTGCTCGCTCAAATGGGCGAACCCGATATGGCAACGCCAATCGCTTTGACGATGTCTTATCCTGAACGCACAGAAGCGGGTGTTAAGCCTCTGGATTTCACCAAAGTGGGCGAGCTTACCTTCTTAGAGCCCGATTTAACTCGTTACCCATGTTTGAGATTAGCCATTGAGGCGTGCTATTTGGGTCAGCATGCAACAACAGCGATTAATGCGGCAAACGAAATTGCAGTCGATGCTTTCTTGAACAATCAAGTAAAGTTTACCGATATTGCTATCATTAACGAGTATGTTATGAACAAAGTATGTGAACAACATAACTCTGAGGGCTTAGATAGCTTGGAAAGCCTTCTTGAGCTCGATAATATGTCTCGTCAAATAGCCATTCAATTTATAAAAGAGCAGCTAGCATGAGTGGAATTCTGTGGAACTTCGCATCCTTTATTGTAGCGCTTGGTATTCTGGTCGCTGTTCATGAATTTGGACACTTCTGGGTTGCTCGTCGCTGCGGTGTGAAAGTAGAAAAATTCTCGATTGGTTTTGGTAAATCGATCTGGAGTAAAGTTGGCCGCGATGGAACGGAATATAGCTTGTCAGTCATTCCATTGGGTGGCTACGTTAAGATGCTTGATGGTCGTGTTGATGACCTTTCTGAAGACGAACAGCAATACGCTTTTGATAAGAAACCGTTGTGGAAACGAACGGCGATTGTGGGGGCAGGTCCAGCATTCAACTTTATCTTTGCCGTGTTCGCATATTGGCTGGTATTTTTGATTGGCGTGCCTGCGGTTAAACCGGTGATCGGTGAGGTCACCCCGCAATCTATTGTTGCACAAGCCGGAATTGAAACTGGAATGGAACTTAAATCTATTTCAGGAATCAAAACCGCAGATTGGGAATCAGTAAACTTGGGTTTGATATCACATATTGGTGATGAGTCCATGACGGTAACGGTTTCTTCTCAAGACGACATCGGCTTTGAACAACAGATAACATTGGATATTTCTGACTGGTCGTTCAACCCAGAAACTGAGTCAGCAATGACAACGCTTGGTTTTAGACCCTATTCTCCAGAGATATCGACAGTGCTCGCTCAAGTTATTGATGACGGTGCTGCCTATTCTGCAGGGCTAGAATCTGGCGATAAAATTGTCGAAATTAATGGTCAGCCTATTGAACAGTGGAAGTCGGTTGTTGAATTAATCCGTTCACACCCAATGATGCCCTTGGACCTTGTCGTATTACGAAATGGTGTTGAGCGGTCATTGGTTATGACGCCGAATAGTCGCGAATTTTCTGATGGTTCTACAATCGGCTATGCGGGTATTGCTCCCGAAGTCGCAGAATGGCCAGAAGATTATCGCTTTGAGTTACAATTTGGTGTAATTGAGTCTGTAGGAAAAGCATTTGATAAAACAGGTCAAATCATAGGTTTGACGCTGACAATGCTTAAGAAGCTCATCGTTGGTGATGTTGGCTTAAATAACTTGAGTGGCCCAATTTCAATTGCTAAAGGCGCAGGGGCAACCGCCGATTACGGTTTGGTTTACTTCTTAGGTTTTTTAGCTCTGATTAGTGTTAACTTGGGTATTATTAATTTAGTTCCGCTGCCTATGCTTGATGGCGGACATTTGCTCTTTTTCGCTATTGAGGCCGTTACTCGTAAACCTGTACCTGAAAAAGTTCAAGAAATGGGATACAGAGTGGGAGGCGCAATCCTCTTCTCTTTGATGGCTCTGGCAATATTTAATGATTTTACTCGTCTGTGAATGGTTTCTCACAGGCATTGGTAGTAGCAAGGAATAATTAGAATAAGTATGGCGATTAAGCAAATTCTGTTCGCAAGTCTATTGGCCACTAGTGTGGCTGCGAACGGAGCACAAAACTTTGTAGTTCAAGATATCAAGATCGAAGGTTTACAGCGTGTTGCACTTGGTGCAGCTCTACTGAAAATGCCAGTACGTATTGGCGATGAAGTGGATGACGGCGATGTATCTGAGATCATTCGTGCACTGTATGCTTCAGGCAACTTTGAGGACGTTAAAGTCCTTCGCGATGATGATGTTTTAGTTGTTCAAGTCAAAGAACGACCGACCATCGCAAGCATCTCATTCTCAGGTAACAAGGCGATCAAAGAAGAACAACTTCAGCAGAACCTAGATGCATCTGGTGTTCGTGAAGGTGAAGCCCTTGACCGAACTACACTGAGTAACATTGAGAAGGGCCTTGAAGATTTTTACTACAGTGTTGGTAAGTACAACGCGACAGTGAAAGCCGTAGTGACGCCTCTGCCTCGTAACCGTTCTGACCTTAAGTTTGTGTTTACTGAGGGCGTGTCCGCTAAGATTCAGCAAATTAACTTTATCGGTAACGAAGTTTTCTCTGACGCTGATCTACTTAGTCGTTTCAACTTGAACGTTGATGTTGCATGGTGGAATTTCCTTGCGGATGAAAAATACCAGAAGCAAGTACTGGCTGGTGATATCGAAGCGTTGAAATCTTACTACCTTGACCGTGGTTACCTTAAGTTTAAGGTAGATTCGACTCAGGTTGCGATCTCTCCTGATAAGAAAGGTGTTTACATCACGCTAGGCCTAGACGAAGGCGAAGCTTATACCGTTAAAGATGTCTCTTTCCGTGGTGAGCTTATCGGCCGCGAGGCTGACTTCGAAGCGTTAGTGCCATTCGAAGATGGCGATACATATAACGGTTCTTCTGTAACGTCTTTAGAAGAGAGCGTGAAACGAATTCTAGGCGAATCTGGCTATGCGTACCCACAAGTTCGTACTATTCCTGAATTTGACGATGAGACCAAAGAAGTGTCGTTGGTTATCAATGTAGAAGCGGGCAGCCGTATCTACGTTCGTGATATTCGATTCACGGGTAACAACTCAACGAAAGATGAAGTACTGCGTCGTGAAATGCGTCAAATGGAAGGCAGCTGGCTGAACTCCAAGTCGATTGATATAGGTAAGAGCCGTCTTAACCGTTTAGGCTTTTTTGAAACGGTCGATGTGCAAACGGTACGTGTTCCTGGCAGTGAAGACCAAGTGGATCTGGTTTACAACGTTAAGGAAGCTAACTCGGGTAGCGTCAACTTCGGTGTTGGCTACGGTACTGAATCGGGTGTCAGCTTCCAGGTTGGTTTACAGCAAGATAACTTTGCAGGTTCTGGTAACCGTGTTGGCGTAAGCGCCATGATGAACGATTACCAAAAGAATGTGAGCTTAGACTACCGCGACCCATACTGGAACCTTGATGGCGTGAGTATGGGCGGCAAAATCTTCTACAACGAATTTGAAGCCTCTGAAGCTGGTATTGTCGATTATACCAACCAAAGTTATGGTACGAGCTTAACATGGGGTTTCCCTATGGATGAGCTGAACCGTCTCGAGTTTGGTTTTGGTTATACGCACAACAAGATCGGTAACGTTCCTACCTATATTCAAGTTGAACAGTTTGCGAGAAGTATTGACCAATACGGTGATGAGCATATCTTAACCGATGACTTCGATATCAATATCTCTTGGACGCGCAACAACCTTAACCGTGGCTTCTTCCCTACTGAAGGTAACCACCAACGTGCTTTCGCGAAAATGACAGTACCTGGTTCGGATGCTAAATACTTCAAAGCGCAATACGATGTAAAACATTACATTCCGTTGACTAAAAAGCATGAGTTCACACTATTGATGCGTGGTCGATTAGGCTATGGTAACGGTTATGGTCAAACGGATGGTAATGATAACTTGTTCCCATTCTACGAAAACTACTACGCGGGTGGTTTTACAACACTACGTGGTTTTGGTTCTAACTCAGCTGGTCCAAAAGCTGTTTACGGAAATAGCACGGGCAACAACCCGACGTACAATTCTGCAACCGATGATTCGGTTGGTGGTAATGCGGTTGCTTTGGCTAGCGTAGAGTTAATCGTACCAACACCGTTTGCTTCTGATGAAGCGCGCAGTCAGATTCGAACTAGCGTGTTCTTCGATATGGCAAGTGTATGGGATACCGAATTCGTAGACCGTGGCGCACCGAATAGCGGTCAACAGTACTACTACGATTACTCTGACCCAACAAATTACCGTTCATCTTATGGTGCCGCTCTTCAGTGGATGTCACCGATGGGACCATTGGTTTTCTCTCTAGCGAAACCAATCAAAATCTACGAAGGCGATGACGAAGAATTCTTCACATTCACCATTGGTAGAACTTTCTAATCTTTAAAGGACAATATTTTGAAAAATATGATTAAAGCAGCAGGTTTAGGCCTTGTAGTTCTTAGCTCTTCTTTCTTTGCAACAGCGGCTGAAGCTGCGCAAAAAGTGGGCTATGTAAATACTGCACAAGTATTCCAGGCTCTACCTCAGCGTGAAGTTGTTCTTCAAAAAATGCAGGAAGAGTTCAAAGATAAAGCTGCTGAGCTTCAAAGTATCCAAGCTGAAGCTAAGACTAAGATTGAAAAGCTTAAGCGTGATGGTGAGCTATTAGGGCCTGATGAAGTAGAGAAACTTCGTATTGAAGTCGGCCAACTAGACAGCAAATACAAAATCAAAGCTCAAGCACTAGAAAAAGCAAGCCAACGTCGTGAAGCACAAGAGAAGCAGAAGCTATTCAAAGTAATTCAAGATGCTGTAACTAAAGTTGCAGAGAAAGAAGGCTACGACATGATCGTTGATATTCAAGCTCTGCAGTACGGTAAGCCAGAATACAACATCTCTGAAAAAGTAATTAAATCACTGAAATAAGTTTTATGAAGAATCTGACCTTAGCCGAATTGGCAACGATTACCGGTGGAGAGCTACACGGAGACGGTGCAGTTACCGTTTCAGCAGTCGCTCCTATGGATAAAGCGCAAGAAGGAAATATTACGTTCCTTTCGAACGTGAAGTACAGCAAGCACCTTGGTGACTGTAAAGCATCCGCTATTATGGTTAAAGAGAGCGAGCGTGAACTGTGTAAGACCAACATTATTGTGGTCAGCGACCCTTATGTTGCTTTTGCTAAGGTTGCTCAAGCGCTTGATTCCACGCCAGCGCCAGCTACGGGTATTGCTGATTCTGCTTCAATTTCAGGCGACGCGACCATTGGACAAAATGTGTCTATTGGTGCCAATGCTGTGATTGAAACTGGCGTAGTGCTTGGTGATGACGTCGTTATCGGTGCTGGTTGCTTTATTGGTCAAAATGCAAAAATTGGCGCAGGTACTAAGCTTTGGGCTAACGTAAGTGTTTACCATGAAGTGGTGATTGGCGAAGCATGTTTGATTCAATCTAGTACAGTGATTGGATCCGATGGTTTTGGTTATGCGAATGAGAAAGGCGAGTGGGTTAAGATCCCGCAAGTCGGTTCAGTTCGTGTTGGTAACCGCGTAGAAATCGGCGCGTGTACTACCGTTGACCGTGGCGCATTAGATGACACTATTATTGAAGATAACGTTATCTTAGATAACCAACTTCAGATAGCTCATAATGTTCACATCGGATATGGTTCTGCTATTGCAGGTGGTACTATCATCGCCGGCAGCACAACGATAGGTAAGTACTGTATTATTGGTGGCGGTTGTGTGATTAATGGTCATATAGAAATCGTTGACGGCGTTACAATCACCGGTATGGGGATGGTAATGCGCAGTATCACCGAAAAAGGCATGTACTCTTCAGGTATTCCTTTGCAGCCAAATAAAGATTGGCGTAAAACAGCAACGCGAGTTCATCGTATTGATGAAATGAACAAGCGTTTGAAAACCGTTGAAAAACTTATCGAGAACAGCGCGGAATCATAATTCCAGCATTTCTAATAAAAGGCTCGCGTACAGCGAGTCTTTTTCGTTTATAATCCTTCTCATTAAATAAAGAATATACATAGGAATACGACTTTGACTACTGAACAGACAACGATGAACATTACTGAAATTCAGGAACTATTACCTCATCGCTACCCATTCTTAATGGTTGATCGTGTGACTAGCTTTGAAAAAGAAAAAACACTGACTGCGATTAAGAATGTTTCTGTTAACGAACCTCAGTTCACAGGCCACTTCCCACAACTTCCTGTATTCCCAGGTGTGTTGATCTTAGAAGCAATGGCGCAAGCAACTGGTCTTCTAGCATTTAAATCTTTTGGTGCTCCTTCTGGTAATGAGCTTTACTACTTTGCTAGCGTAGATAAAGCGAAGTTCCGCAAGCCAGTAGTGCCAGGTGACCAATTGGTTATCGAAGTTGAGTTCTTAAAAGAACGTCGTGGCATTGCATCGTTCAACGGTGTAGCGAAAGTTGACGGCGTAGTTGTATGTTCAGCTGAACTTAAATGTGCTCGTAGAGAGTTTTAATATGATTCATGAAACAGCGAAAATTCACCCGGCAGCAGTAATCGAAGGTGATGTAACTATCGGTGCTAACGTGACGGTTGGTCCTTTCACTTACATTGCTGGTAACGTGACAATTGGTGACGACACTGAAGTGATGTCGCATGTTGTGATCAAAGGTCACACGACAATTGGTAAGCAAAACCGAATCTTCCCACACGCTGTGATTGGAGAAGAAAACCAAGATAAGAAATACGGTGGTGAAGACACGACTGTTGTGATCGGTGACCGTAATGTGATTCGTGAAGCAGTTCAGATCCACCGTGGTACAACTCAAGACAAAGCTACCACTGTGATTGGTGACGACAACTTACTTTGTGTAAATGCTCACGTAGCGCATGATGTTATTGTTGGTAACCATACTCACATTGGTAACAATGCTATTCTTGGTGGCCACGTAACCGTTGGCGATTATGCGGGTGTTATGGCGCTTTCTGCTATTCACCCATTTTGTTCTATTGGTGCTTACGCTTATATTGGCGGCTGTTCTGCGGTTGTTCAAGATGTACTGCCGTACGTGCTTGCACAGGGTAATCATGCCGCTCCATTCGGCCTCAACCTAGTGGGCTTGAAGCGTAACGGATTTGAAAAACCAGAAATTCGAGCATTACAGAAAGCGTACAAAGAGTTATACCGTTCAGGCAAAACACTTGAAGAAGCGAAAGCCGCTTTAGTTGAAATGGCGAAAGAGTTTGCTTCGGTAACTCCTATGTTAGAAATGCTAGAGAGTTCTGAGCGCGGTATTATTCGTTAATACTTGATGTGGTTATGTACCAATCAATATGAGTATGACAATAGTTACCTCGTTAGATTGGTATAACAAAAAGATCGCTACTCGTTAGGCGATCTTTTTTGTTTTAGGCAAGAAGGGAATTAGAAAACTATGGCACAGCAAGAAGCAGCAACCAATAGCTTGGACTTTGTTTCGAATGAACCTCTGCGTGTAGGTATCGTTGTCGGAGAACTCTCTGGTGACACGCTTGGCGAAGGCTTTATTAAAGCGATCAAATCACAATATCCGAATGCTGAGTTCGTGGGTATTGGCGGACCAAAAATGAAGGCGCTTGGTTGTGAGTCTCTTTTCGAAATGGAAGAGCTTGCCGTGATGGGGCTTGTAGAAGTGCTTGGTCGTTTACCTCGCTTGCTAAAAGTGAAAGCGGAGCTAGTTAAGTACTTTACTCAAAACCCGCCAGATGTCTTCGTCGGTATCGATGCGCCAGACTTTAATCTAAGACTTGAATTAGATCTTAAGAACGCGGGCATTAAGACTGTTCATTATGTCAGCCCTTCAGTCTGGGCATGGCGTCCAAAGCGTATCTTTAAAATCGACAAAGCAACCGATTTGGTGCTGGCTTTCTTACCATTCGAAAAAGCGTTTTATGATAAATATAACGTTGCTTGTGAATTCGTTGGCCACACGTTGGCTGATATCATTCCACTGGAACCGAATAAGAAAGAGGCTCGCGATCTTTTAGGTTTAGATCAAGATAAGCCGTGGTTAGCGGTATTGCCAGGTAGCCGTGGTGGTGAAATGAGTTTGATTGCTCAACCATTTATCGAAACTTGTCAGCGCATTAAGCAAAAGTACCCTGATATCAATTTTGTTGTTGCATTGGTTAATGAACAGCGCAAGAAACAGTTTACAGAGATCTGGCAATCGACGGCACCTGAACTTGAATTTACTTTGGTAGAAGATACGGCTACCAATGTGATTACTGCTGCTGATTCTGTTTTGTTAGCTTCTGGTACTGTTGCTCTTGAGTGTATGTTGCTGAAACGCCCGATGGTCGTTGGCTACAAGGTCAACAAGCTCACTGGCTATATCGTTAAGAAATTGTCGATCACAGAATTTGTCTCGTTACCGAATATCCTTGCGGGTGAAGAAATCGTAAAAGAACACATTCTTGAAGAGTGTCACCCTGATTACCTTTTCCCATCGGTCGATAAGATGCTTTCAACTGACAACGCGCCACTTATTGAACGCTTTACTGAAATGCATCACTGGATTCGTAAAGATGCTGACAAACAGGCGGCTAACGCAGTCCTGAAATTGATCGGTCGAGAGTGTGTTGAATCATAAAGTGCTTCTTTCAAAAGCACTTGCTTAAAAGTTACAAAGAGAATTGTCATGGCAGTAAAAGAGAAAAAAGAATTTCCTCCTTTTGAGTATCCTCAAGGCTACCAGTTATTCGCTGGTGTTGATGAAGTGGGGCGTGGGCCGTTAGTTGGTGATGTAGTTACCGCCGCGGTTATTCTCGATCCGAATAACCCAATCGAAGGCTTGAACGATTCAAAAAAACTGTCTGAGAAAAAGCGCCTTGCTCTGCTTCCTGAAATTAAAGAGAAAGCCTTGGCATGGTCTGTGGGTCGTTGTTCCCCACAAGAAATTGATGAGTTGAATATCTTACAAGCGACTATGGTAGCTATGCAGCGTGCTATTGCCGGGCTGAGTGTTCAACCTGATATGGCGCTAATTGATGGAAACCGAGTCCCTGAGCTACCGATGGCCGGTCTGGCTATTGTGAAAGGGGATTTACGGGTGGCTGAAATCAGTGCAGCGTCTATCATCGCTAAAGTGGTTCGTGACCAAGAGATGGAAGAACTTGATAAGCTTCATCCAGAGTTTGGTTTTGCTAAACATAAAGGTTACCCGACAAAAGCGCATTTTGAAGCGATTGAAAAACATGGCGTAACCGAGCATTACCGTAAAAGCTTTAAGCCAGTAAAACGTATTCTTGGCATAGATTAGAGCGAATTGAATAAGCTCTATATAGATTAGAGCTTTACGTAAACTAGAGCTTAGCATCGAATAAAGTTGCTTAGTGACGCTAGAAAAAAATAGAATACACACAGTTGTAATCCTAGGCTCAAACCTAGAACTCAGGAAAAATAATGTCAGATCCAAAATTTGTTCACCTACGCGTACACAGTGACTTTTCGATGGTGGATGGCCTATCCAAGGTGCCACCATTAGTTAAAAAAGTCGCTGAAATGGGTATGCCTGCTCTAGCATTGACCGACTTTACCAACCTGTGCGGTTTGGTGAAATTCTACGGTACTGCTCATGGGTGTGGGGTTAAACCAATTATTGGTGCTGACTTCTTGATGCAGTCTCCGGATTTTGGCGATGAATTGACAAAACTCACCGTTATTGCAACGAGTAATAAAGGCTACAACAACCTAACGTTATTAATATCAAAAGCTTACCTTCGTGGCCATGTGCAGCATCAGCCTGTTATTGATAAAGAGTGGCTGATTGAACATGCGGAAGGCCTGATTCTTTTATCGGGTGCAAAAGAAGGTGAGATTGGTAAAGCGTTGCTGAAAGGCAATAGAGAGTTGGTTGCAAGCAGCGTTGAGTTTTACAAAACACATTTCGCAGACCGTTTTTATCTGGAGCTCATTCGAACTGGACGTACGGACGAAGAGTCTTATCTGCACTTTGCGCTGGAATTAGCCGAGCAAGAAGACCTGCCAGTTGTCGCGACTAATGAAGTGGTCTTCATTTCCGAAGACTTGTTTGACGCTCATGAAATCCGTGTGGCGATTCACGACGGCTTTACCATGGTTGATCCACGTCGACCGAAAAACTACAGTCCACAACAGTACCTCCGTAGCGAAGAAGAGATGTGTGAGTTGTTCTCAGATATCCCTGAAGCATTAGAGAATAGTGTTGAGATCGCTAAGCGTTGTAACGTGACTGTACGTTTAGGGGAGTACTTCTTACCTAACTTCCCAACGGAAGGTTTAGCGATTGAAGACTTCCTGATCAAAAAATCAGAAGAAGGTCTTGAGCGACGTTTAGCATTCCTGTTTCCAGATGAAAAAGTCAGAGCTGAACGCAGGCCTGAATACGATGAGCGACTTAAAATCGAGCTAGAAGTAGTTAATAACATGGGTTTCCCTGGTTATTTCTTGATCGTAATGGAGTTCATCCAGTGGTCAAAAGATAACGATGTACCAGTAGGCCCTGGTCGTGGTTCTGGTGCCGGTTCTTTGGTGGCTTACGCGCTTGATATCACCGATCTTGATCCACTTGAATATGACTTGCTGTTCGAACGTTTCTTGAACCCAGAACGTGTATCCATGCCCGATTTCGATATCGATTTCTGTATGGATAAACGTGACCAAGTTATTGACCACGTAGCTGAAATGTACGGCCGTGATGCCGTTTCTCAGATCATCACCTTCGGTACTATGGCGGCAAAAGCGGTAATCCGTGACGTTGGCCGTGTATTAGGCCACCCATTTGGTTTTGTTGATCGAATTTCTAAGCTGGTTCCGCCTGATCCGGGCATGACGCTAGAGAAAGCATTCCTCGCTGAGCCTGCATTGCCTGAACTCTACGACGGCGATGAAGAAGTTCGCGAACTGATTGATAAGTGTCGCATCCTTGAAGGTTGTACGCGAAACGCAGGTAAACACGCAGGTGGTGTTGTAATCTCACCGACCACGATTACTGATTTTGCACCTATCTATGCCGATGCGGAAGGTAACTTCCCAGTAACGCAATTCGATAAGAATGACGTAGAAACTGCTGGCTTGGTTAAGTTTGACTTCTTGGGGCTGCGTACACTGACGATCATTGACTGGGCATTAGGCCTAGTAAACCCTCGCTTAGCGAAAGAGGGGAAAGATCCGGTTCGTATCGAGTCGATTCCTCTGGATGATCAAGCGTCATTTAACTTATTACAAAATTCTGAAACGACGGCGGTATTCCAGCTGGAATCCCGCGGTATGAAAGACCTGATCAAGCGTCTACAGCCCGACTGTTTTGAAGATATCATCGCATTGGTGGCCTTGTTCCGTCCGGGCCCTCTGCAATCAGGCATGGTAGATAACTTTATCGACCGTAAACACGGACGAGAGGCAGTATCTTACCCTGATGAAACGTGGCAACACGAATCGTTAAAAGAAACACTAGAACCGACTTACGGTATCATCCTGTATCAAGAACAGGTAATGCAAATCGCTCAGATCCTTGCGGGTTATACGCTTGGTGGAGCCGATATGCTACGTCGTGCGATGGGTAAGAAAAAGCCTGAAGAGATGGCAAAGCAGCGCGGTACCTTTAAAGAAGGTGCTGAAGCCAATGGTGTTGATGGCGAACTGTCCATGAAGATCTTTGACTTGGTAGAGAAGTTTGCGGGCTACGGCTTTAACAAATCTCACTCGGCTGCATACGCACTGGTTTCTTATCAAACACTGTGGTTGAAAACACACTACCCTGCGGAATTCATGGCGGCAGTAATGACCGCGGATATGGATAACACCGAGAAGGTTATTGGCCTTGTCGATGAGTGTTTCCGTATGAAGCTCAAGCTCCTTCCACCTGACATCAACTCGGGCCTCTACCGCTTTAATGTGGATGAAGATGGCGCAATTGTTTATGGCATCGGTGCAATTAAAGGGGTTGGTGAAGGCCCAATTGAAGCCATCATCGAAGCGCGTAACAAAGGTGGTTACTTTAAAGACTTATTCGACTTCTGTGCACGTCTTGATCTGAAGAAGGTCAACAAACGTGTTATCGAAAAGTTGATTCTATCCGGAGCCTTAGATAGATTAGGTCCTCACCGAGCGGCGATGATGGCATCTTTGAAAGATGCGGTTAAGGCAGCAAGCCAACATCACCATGCTGAGTCGTTCGGTCAATCTGATATGTTTGGTGTGTTGACCGACGCTCCGGAAGAGGTTGAACACAAGTATACTCAAGTGCCTAAATGGCCTGAAAAGGTTTGGCTAGAAGGTGAACGCGAAACGCTTGGTTTGTATTTAACGGGTCACCCGGTGAATGCTTACATTAAAGAACTTGCGAAATACACCAGCTGTCGCTTGAAAGATGCGACGCCGACTCGTCGTGACCAATCCTTGACGATTGCAGGTTTGGTCATTGCGGCTAGGGTCATGACCACGAAGCGCGGTACTCGAATCGGTTTGATGACTCTTGATGACCGATCGGGTCGGATGGAAGTGATGTTGTTCTCTGATGCGCTCGATCGCTACGCAGAATTGCTCGAAAAAGACAAAATTGTGGTTGTTTCTGGACAGGTCAGCTTTGATGATTTCAATGGTGGGCTTAAAATGTCCGCGCGCGAGGTCATGGACTTAGGAAGCGCCCGTGAGAAATATGCTCGTGGGGTGTCGATATCTATCGAGCAATCCCAAATTAACGGTCAATTTTTTGAACGCTTTGGTCAAATCTTAGAACCTTATAGAGCCGGAACGGTCCCAGTCAATGTATACTACCAACGTGCCGACGCTAGAGCGCGGTTAACATTGGGCACAGAATGGCGTGTGACGCCAAGTGATACATTACTAGACGAATTAAAACAGCTGCTTGGAAATAGCCAAGTAGAACTCGAATTTAACTAAAATTTAGCTCCGTAACTGCGGAGCTGAATCAACAAGGATTCATAGATGAGCCTGAACTTTCTAGAATTTGAAAAGCCTATCGCTGAACTTGAAGCAAAAATCGAAGCGCTACGTGACGTTTCGCGTCACGGTGGTGACACAGCGGTAGATCTAGACAAAGAAATTGAACAACTAGAGAAAAAAAGCTTAGAGCTTAAACAGAAAATCTTTAGTGACTTGGGTGCATGGCAGGTAGCTCAACTTGCTCGTCACCCTCAACGTCCTTACACCAAAGATTACCTGGAGCATGCCTTTACAGAGTTTGAAGAGATGGCGGGCGATCGCGCTTACGCTGACGACAAAGCAATTGTGGGTGGTATGGCTCGTCTAAATGGTCGTCCTGTTATGGTTATTGGTCACCAGAAAGGTCGTGAGACTAAAGAGAAAGTGATCCGTAACTTTGGTATGCCAAAGCCAGAAGGTTACCGTAAGGCACTTCGCCTAATGGAAACGGCTGAGCGTTTCAACATGCCAATCATTACTTTCATCGACACAGCGGGTGCATACCCAGGTGTTGGTGCAGAAGAGCGTGGTCAATCTGAAGCTATCGCTAAGAACCTAAAAGTGATGGCCGGCCTTTCAGTTCCGGTTATCTGTAACGTTGTAGGTGAAGGCGGTTCTGGTGGTGCACTAGCGATTGGTGTTGGTGATTACGTGAACATGCTTCAGTACTCTACGTACTCAGTAATCTCTCCAGAAGGTTGTGCTTCAATCTTATGGCGTGATTCAGATAAAGCGCCACAAGCTGCTGAAGCGATGGGCCTAGTAGCTCCTCGCCTTAAAGAGCTTGAGCTTATCGATGAAATCATCCCTGAGCCTCTAGGTGGCGCGCACCGCGATCCAATACAGACAGCTCAGAACATGAAAGACATGTTAGTTAAGCAGTTAGAAGAGCTAGAGCAATTTGATAACGAAGCACTTCTAGAGCGTCGTTACCAGCGTCTAATGAGCTACGGTTACTGCTGATAAGCGACCTTAGCAAGGTGTAAGACCTGCTTTCCGTAACAAGTTGATGAAAGGGTTGGACTCAGTGCCAACCCTTTTTTATTATTAAAACATTCTCCTTTCTCATTAGTACACACGGCTCACTAACCCCATGACTCACTTAATCGAAACCTTCACATCTGTACTTCATCAAAGCGCACTCAAGCCTAGTCGATTGATCGTGGCTTTCAGTGGCGGTGTTGATTCTCGAGTTTTGTTAGAGTTAGCAGCGCAGTACGCGCAAACGCATGGCATTGAGTGCTGCGCGGTGCACGTTCATCACGGTCTCAGTAAGAATGCTGATCTTTGGGCTGAGCAATGCCAAACATGGTGTGATGCTTTGTCGGTTTCGTTAGCAGTAGAAAGGGTCTCGTTGGATATCAACTGTGGTGAGAGCGTTGAAAAGCTTGCTCGAGATGCTCGATACCAAGCTTTTCAGCAGCACATCAGACAGGGCGATGTGCTTGTTACGGGTCAACACATTGACGATCAACTTGAAACCTTCTTGCTTGCGTTAAAACGTGGCAGTGGTCCGAAAGGACTCTCTTCAATGGCGAAAGTGATGTCGTTTGGCGAAGCGTTTATTGTGAGACCTTTGCTGTCAGTGACTCGATCAGACATCGAAGCGTCGGCTCATGATATGGGATTAACTTGGGTCGAAGATGAGAGTAATCAGGATCTGCGCTTTGATCGAAATTTCATTCGTCATCAAGTCACTCCGACGTTGACTGAGCGCTGGCCTAGCTTTCGAGAATCGGTCTGTCGCAGTGCTCAATTATGTGCAGAACAAGAGTCGCTACTCGACGAACTGCTTGAGTCTCACTTACAACAAGCTTTGGGAGGCTGTAACAGTAAGAGCCAGAGCTTAAGCATTGATTCGTTATCTCAGCATTCTGATTTGTTACGAGCACGTTTGATCAGAATGTGGATCAGCCATTGCAATCAACCGATGCCAAGCCAAAAGCAGCTAAAACTTATTTGGGATGAAGTGGCTTGTGCTCAGGCAGATGCCAATCCTAAGCTGGTGTTGAATGATGTTGAGATTAGGCGCTTTAACAATCAGCTCTATTTGGTACAAGACACCAAAGATTTGTCGAACTGGGAAAGTGAAATCTTGATTGATGAGAATTTATTATTGCCTGATAGTTTAGGTGAGATCCATTTGAAAGCGGTGTCGAGTGGTAGTGCATCTCATAACCGAGACGTACAACGTTTTTCCCTCACTAAAGCCAACGGAACCTTGCGAGTGATCTTTAACCCTGAAGGAGTGTCAGCTCACCCAGTTGGACGCGGCCACAGTAGAAAACTCAAGAAGCTTTTTCAGGAATACCAAGTACCCAGCTGGTTAAGACGTAGAACGCCGATATTAATGGATGGCGATCGAGTGATCGCTGTTTTAGGCCTATTCGTAGATAAAAACTACGAAGGTCAAGATTGTGAAGCGCTTTGGAGCAAGTAGAAAAAGTTTGTGTCACAATTCACCGTCACTTTAATAAAAATAATTAATGGAATATGCAATGAAGAAAATTACACTAGGATTAGTTCTTGGATTTGGACTATTGAGTGGTAACGCTCTGGCGGGTGATGTTGCTGCGGGTCAAGCTAAAGCGGCAATCTGTGCGGCTTGTCATGGCGCAGACGGTATCGCAATGATCCCAGGATATCCAAATCTTAAAGGCCAAAACGAGCAATACATCGCTTCATCAATTAAGGCATATAAGAACGGCCAGCGCACCGGCGGTTTGGCGGCTGTAATGCAGGCTCAGGCTTCAATGCTGAGTGATGAAGATATTGCTAATCTAGCTGCTTACTACTCAAGCCTTAAGTAAAACCTTCTTAAAGCGCTGATTAAACAAGATGATAAATTTCGAGCCAGAGCTTTAATGCTCTGGCTTTTTTCATTGAATGTTTACTATAGCTAACCGATAATGAGCTATTCGCACAGTTTAAGGGATGAACATGAAAAAGATTGAAGCCATTATCAAGCCATTCAAACTTGATGATGTACGTGAAGCACTTGCAGAAGTGGGTATTACGGGTATGACAGTATCTGAAGTTAAAGGCTTTGGACGTCAAAAAGGTCATACTGAGCTATACCGTGGCGCAGAGTACATGGTCGATTTTTTACCTAAAGTGAAATTGGAAATTGTTGTGACCGACGAAGTGGCTGACCAATGTGTTGATACCATTATCGAAACGGCTCAAACAGGTAAAATTGGTGACGGTAAGATCTTCATTACTGAAGTTGAACGTGTGGTACGTATTCGTACTGGCGAAGAAGACGAAGACGCCGTATAAAAAAACTATTACCTTAAAAGGAGCGTTTATCGCTCCTTTTTCATTTCTGGTAGGGTGCTGTATGTTTAAGAAAACCATCATTGTTATCACGCTATTGATAACGCTTGCTGTTGTTAGCTTTCATATTATATTCGTGATCCCGAATAAACCCAATTTGATCACTTCTTCTCAAAATACTAGCAACGATATCTACAGCTGCTACCAAAACTCAGCCCCGAAAGCGATTGATGTGTCTGATGGCCTAGACATTACCGTGTGGAATATCTATAAGCAAAACCGAAATAATTGGCAAAGTGAGTTAAATCAGCTGTCAGCCGGTAGCGATTTAGTTTTGCTGCAAGAAGCGAGTATGACAGAAGGGCTTCGCCAATGGGTAACGAGTGGTCAATGGGGAAGTACTCGAGTGAATGCATTTGAAGCTTTTGAACAAAGTGCAGGCGTACTCAACCTAGCGACGCATCTACCGATTGAAGCTTGTGCTTATACTCATGAAGAACCTTGGCTTCAATTACCTAAATCTGCACTTTGGTCTCGCTATCTGCTAAGTAATGGCGAAGAACTGGCTGTGATTAATATCCATGCGGTGAACTTTACCTTTGGTACGGAAGATTATGAGGCTCAGCTCAAGAGCTTAACCGACAATCTCCAAAAGTATCGTGGGCCTGTTATTTTTGCTGGGGATTTTAACAGTTGGAGTGAAGCTCGCTTTGCTGTATTGAAAGATGCGTTGGAACAGGTAGGTTTGACGGAAGTTGCTTTTGAACCAGATAACCGTACACAGTTTATGACAGGGTTGGTGCTCGATCATGTGTTCTATCGAGGGTTAGAAGTAGACAAAGCAAAGGCGCCCATTACGGACGCCTCTGATCATAACCCTATGCGAGTGACCTTTAAGGCTAAATAGAAGAAGCTATCTAGCCTATTAGCCTATTAGCCTATTAGCCTATTAGTCATTGGATCTTAGCTATTCACCATTCACACTGTGGTTACTTTGGGTAATAAGCAGGGGAATAAATAGGCTAGTGAATTTTCGCTAGCCTTGTTTTTATCTATTCAGCTTAAAAGATTAAAATGTAGAGAGCCCAGATTAGGTAATAGCCAACCCATGGCAAACCAGAGATGACCAGTGCCTGACCACGCTCAAACTCCGTCCAAGTTAATACTGCTGCATAACCCAATACAATGTACCAAGGCAACAAGAGTGGTAATGAGCTGGCAAATTGCGACCAATCATTGGTTAGTGGCAACTTGATTAAGCCGTTTAAGCTGTTCAAGTCGGCCGCGTAGCTCATCACATGCCCGTGCTTGAGTATCAGGCTTGCGTAGCTTGCTACATCGCCTAGAACGGCAGGGAATATCACTACCGATGCGGCTGCAAACCATCGCCAAAAGCTATGTTGGTGTTGGCTTGGCTTTGTTGCTAAGTTAAACCAAAATGCCAACAGAATGATGGTTAACGTACGGCCGAATACATCACTGATGATTTCACTCGCGAGTAGAGTATTACTGTCAAGTAACGCCAATTGGTCAGGGTTTGTTTGAGCCAGTTGCTGTGACAACTCAGCGCTTAACCATGCAAAATCTACATTCGAAAAATAGGCTCCCCAAAATAAGAATGGGCTGAGCATTAATACGACGTAGGGTTGCCATCCCCAAGCACTTCGTTGATAAAGCGCTAAGAAACACGCTGTTGGTGAACGGAATATATCCAACAGCATGACGAGTGGGTTACTTGACGGGTTCATACACTTACCTTAGTTACATCAACATACAGCTTCAGTTTTTGTCCTGGCTGTAGGTATTTCTTGTTCTGCAAAGCGTTCCATTTTACAACATCTGCGCTTTTTACTTTGAACTTTGATGCAATACCGCTGACTGTGTCACCTGATCTTACGTTATAAAAGACAGTTCGGATGATGGCACCGTCTGAACTATTCTTCCAAATGACCAGTTCTTGACCAATTCTAAGAGTGTCACGTGGTCCCATGCCATTCCACTTAGCCAGTGATTGGTGAGATACCTTATTTGCGCGCGCAATCGTCCATAGGCTATCACCACTTTTTACGGTATGGCTAAGCTTATATTGACCACGACTCTTTGACTGTGTGCTTGCTAGGCGATTTGAAGCGCTTAGTGCGTATGTCTTATCGTCTTTGGTTGATGTTGGAATAAATAGGTGCTGACCAACACGAATATTATTGTTGCTCAAACCGTTTGCAGAGCGGATCACTTTGCTGGTGGTGTTGTATTTACTCGCCAGTACGCTGATGCTATCGCCAGATTGCACTTTATAGCGCACCAACTTCATGCCTTTGCCTTTATTGGCTGCCACTTCTTTGTTGAACTTCTCAACAGAGCTTAGAGGAAGCAATAATTGTTGGTGTTTCTCTGGTGCCGTTGCCCACTGGTTATAAGCTGGGTTGTAGCCTTGCAGCTCTTTGACAGGAATGTCGGCGTAGCTTGCGGCAATGGCTAAATCAAGTTGTTCATTTGGGTTAACCAGAGTCAGTACTGCCTTGTTCGGGATCGCAGGGATATCGATGCCATACTTTTCTTGGTTGGCAATCACGTCGGCCAGTGCAAGTAGCTTAGGTACATAGCTGCTGGTCTCTTTTGGTAAGTCTAGAGAGAAGAAGTCGATTGGCTTACCCAGCTTCTTGTTCTTACGGATTGCGCTGTTCACACGACCACCGCCACTGTTGTAGGCAGCGATTGCGTGTTGCCAGTTCCCATCAAAACGTTTGTTCAGGTCGGTTAAGAAATCCAATGCAGCGTCGGTTGAAGCGGCTACGTCACGGCGGCCATCGTACCAGAAGTTTTGTTCTAGTCCGTAAGCTTTGCCAGTACCCGAAATGAACTGCCATAGTCCAGCAGCGCTACCGTGAGAATAAGCAAATGCATCAAACGAGCTTTCAACGACGGGCAACAGGGCCAGCTCCAAAGGCAAGTCTCTTTCTTCAATCTTAGTTGTGATCAAATAAAGGAAAGGTTCAGCGCGTTTTGATACAGTTTTTAGATGACCAGGGTGCTTGAGGTACCAAGTGCGGTAGTAGTCGACTTTCTTTTGGTCCGGCACTTCCATTTCAAGTTGCATCGCAATACGTTTCCAAACATCTTGCTGTGTTTGTGGAGTAACGACGGGTGTTTCAACTTTTGGTTGTTCTTGGATCGCTCCCGATGAAACGTTCGCTTGAGAAACTTCTTTAGTAGGGGAGGTGTTGGTTTGCTCGGAAGCTTGGTCTGGATTCTCTGACTGAGTTAATTGGCAACCAGAAAGTAGTAGTACCAAAGCCCAGCTGTACTTAACTCGCATGTTACAGCCTTTTTAATAAACGGCCGATGATAATACTTGCCACTCCCTATGAGTGACAAGCCTGTATTTGTTAAAATTCGTTCTTCCACGCACGTAAAGCGGTAAAAACCGATAAAGGATCGGTCTGCTCAGTACGATTAGATACTGATTTCACTACACTTGGTTCTGTGTAGCGTAAGAAGGGGTTAACAAACTTTTCTTGTCTTAAATTTGTGGGGATGGTCGACTTATTTTGGGCTCGAAGCCGATTCACTTGGTCGCGGTATTGTTGCAAATGTTGGTTGTCAGGCTCAACAGCCAGTGCAAAAGCGATATTGGCTGCCGTGTATTCATGAGCACAGTAAACCTCGGTTTCTTGTGGGAGTGCTGTGATCTTGTTCAATGCATCAAACATCTGCTGTGGTGTGCCTTCCATGATTCGCCCACAACCAGCTGAAAACAGTACATCGCCACAAAACAGTTTGGCATCACCAACATAACCAATGTGCCCAGCGGTGTGCCCACTGAGCCCTAGCACGAGGAATACTTCGCCAAACAGCTCTAATTGGTCACCGTCATCAACGGGATGCGTTAAGGTCGGGATAGGTTCATTTTTGGGGCCAACGACATCCACGCCAGGGAATTGTCTTACCAGCTCTGGCACGCCACCAATGTGATCGTGGTGGTGGTGCGTAATCAAGATTGCATCTAAAGTTAGCTCATGGTGTGCTAAGTACTCTAATACTGGAGCTGCATCACCAGGGTCGACGACAGCACAACGGCGATCGCTATTTTGAATCAGCCAGATGTAATTGTCGTTAAATGCAGGTATGCTTTTGATATGTAACATTATTGGTTCTCCAGTCACTTTTAGTGAGACAGAATAAGTGAGACAGATTATTGATGAAGCCAGCACGTAGCAGAAAGAAGTTTGAGCGTCCTTATACTTGGGCACAATTGCACAATGGGGACTGGTTGAGAGAATCTATTCAAACTCGACTTGATGAGTGGTGCCCAAAACTATTTGGTTACCATATGCTCAAACTTGGTGGCCTCAGCAGTGAGATTTCTAGCTGCACATGCAACATTCAACATCAAGTAAACCTAGATATCCAGAACCCATTACATAATGTGATAGCAGATGGTTATAATTTACCCTTTTTAGAGAAAAGCTTTGATGTTGTGGTGCTGAGTCATCAGTTAGATTATAGCAACGACCCACACCGGCTATTGAGGGAAGTCGACCGAGTAATGATGGACGATGGCTATATTATTATCACCGGCTTTAACCCTTTTAGTGTGACTGGGCTTGCCAGTTTGATGCCTTGGCGAAAGAACAGCTTGCCATGGAGTGGACGTATGTATACGCCAAACCGAATTAAAGATTGGCTAGGCGTACTTAATTATGAAGTGATTCATTGTGACACCTACGCGCTGTTCCCGATGAGTAAATACCAAGCGATGTGGACGTGGTTGGAGAACAGCTTAGGCAGCTGCGCATCGTTCGCTGGTAGCCAATACTTTATTGTTGCCCGTAAACGTACTTATCCACTTAAGCCTATCAAGCCACATTGGCACCTTAAGCGACGCTTCTCCCCTGTAGGAGCCAGTTTTAGAACCAATACGCGTCGCACCTTGGACTCGGCTAAAACTTCGTATCCGTTAAAAACAGAAAAAGCCGACTCATAGTTGGCTTTTCATTGCAGTATCTTTTTTAGATACTGACATTTCCTTTAAGAAAATGATCAGCTTGGTTGATAGCCCGTATCTTCTTGGGTCGGGTTTTCTGCTGCACTTCGAGCTAAATCATCACACATTTCATTTTCTCGGTGCCCCGCGTGCCCCTTAACCCAGCGCCAATCAACGCTATGGCGCGCCGTCTCTTTGTCGAGTCTTTGCCACAGGTCTGCGTTTTTAACGGGCTTTTTATCGGCTGTTTTCCAATCACGCTTTTTCCAGTTGTGAATCCACTGGGTGATACCTTGACGTACGTATTGGCTATCTGTGGTCAGAATGACAGAGCAAGGCTCTTTGAGGGCTTGGAGAGCCACAACAGCGGCGAGCATTTCCATGCGGTTATTGGTGGTTAAGGTGAAATCTTCGGCTAACGTCTTCTCTACTTTTTTGTAGCGAAGTACGATGCCGTAGCCGCCAGGACCTGGGTTGCCTAAACAAGAACCATCAGTGAAAATTTCAACTTGTTTCGTCATGATTTGATACTATTACCTCAAGCACATTATCGGCATAGTCTGACACAGTTATCCTTATGAATACCAGTAGCACTCCAGAACAAAGCACGAACGAAAAAAATAGTTCGAATGAAAATAAACGCATCGTTGTACTTGATACCGAAACCACCGGTATGAATACAGAGGGTGGCCCCCACTATATGGGACATCGCATCGTTGAAATTGGTGCAGTAGAGATCATCAACCGTAGGCTGACTGGGCGTCACTTTCACGTCTATATCAAGCCCGATCGTGCGATTCAAGAAGAGGCGATTGGCGTTCACGGTATTACCGATGAATTCTTGATTGATAAACCAGAATACCAAGACATACATAAAGAGTTTCTCGACTTTATTAAAGGTGCGGAGCTGGTGGCTCATAACGCGCCCTTCGATACGGGCTTTATGGATTATGAGTTTGAGAAACTTAACCCTGCGATAGGTAAAACGGATGACTACTGTAAAGTTACCGATACCTTGGCGATGGCGAAGAAGATATTCCCAGGGAAAAGAAACAATCTAGATATCTTATGTGACCGTTATGGTATTGATAACTCACACCGTACTCTTCACGGCGCATTGCTCGATGCGGAGATTCTAGCTGACGTCTACTTATTGATGACAGGTGGGCAAACTTCGCTGCAATTTAACGCTGGCCAACAAGAAGGCGAAGGCGAAAGCATACGAAGAGCAGAAAGTGGTCGAAAATCCCTAAAGGTTTTGCGAGCTACGGCCGATGAAGTAGAAGCGCATCAAAGTCGTTTAGACCTCGTCGAGAAAAGCGGAAGCTGCCTCTGGCGTCAGTAGGGAGAAAGTATGTTAAGGGTATTGGCTACCGGTTGTTTATTGCTGTTGAGCTTTGGCTTACACGCAGCAACAGAATCTGTAATGAGTTTATTGGATAATCGCTTTCGAGTTGATCCCAGTATCGAGCAAGTTACTTTTGTAATCTATCGAGCCGATAATTCTAAACCCGTCGTCTTGGTTCGTCCTGATGGCAAGAAGTATCACGCTTTGCGTCATGCTGATAATGTCCGTTGGTACCAAGAATCGTCAATGGATATTATCTCTATCGACAATCCGATGCCGGGTCCCTGGCAAGCGGTAGGTAAAGTCTCACCTAAAAATAATATCAAACTTTTATCTCATCTGGTTTTAGACGCCAATGAATTTCCAGACAAGTTGTACCAAACCGAACACATTAAATTTACCGCTCGTTTGACATCCGATGGCAAGCCGCTTGTGCTGCGTGACTTTCTTGACCGTGTGAAGCTTAAAGTAACATTCACTAAGTTCGTCGAAAACGAAGAGTCCTTAGTGAGAGAAGCGCGGCCAATTCCGGTTGTCATGGGGGAATTTGCCGATGATGGCGTTGATCTTGACGAAAAAGCTGGAGATGGTGTATTCACGGTATCGTTGCCAATGGACATTGAGCCTGGTAAATATCGAGCTCGAATTACTTCTGGTAATGGTGTGTTCCTGCGAGCGCAAGAGCAAGAAGTCTTGGTCTACCCAACGCCAATCACCACCACCTTCATTCAGTCTCGCAAAGAAGGCTTATCTCATACCGTCGTGGCATCTGGCGAGCCAGGTATGATTGCACCAAGTTCTTTAGCAGCTCATATTGAGTATAAAGCTCCTGATGGGTATGTGATGTATAAGCAAGGGCAAGCAGAAGCTGATGCGATGAAAGTATCTTTATCGTTGCCTTATAATGATGATTTGGGAATTTACACTTGGTCGGGGATGGTTTATGCCACCGATGCGTCAAGCCAGCGTCCACTGATCTTCCCGATTACCGAGCAGTCGTACAGCGTTGTTCAAGAGATAGACCTAGCAGAATCTCGACGTCTTCAAGAGGAAGCTCTTGCTGAGCAGAAGCGTATTGCTGAAAAATTAATGATTCTTCAAAAAAGAGAAGATGACAGGCAGCGCAGCATAATGATTATAGCGGTAGGGAATGTGGCTGCGATTTTATTGGGCTTACTGATTTGGTTTGTAATACGTAAAATCACAGCGAAGAAGAGAGCGTTACCCGAGATGCAGCTCAAGGCACCTAAGTAACTCGTCTGCATTCCTAGAGTTGTCTTGAGGTTGTTGTCTTGAGTGAGTAAACCTCGGGACAACAAACCTCGAGAGACTAAACTTAGATAGAGCAAGCCTCGAGAGAGTAAGCATTAAAATTTGTGACAATGAAGTGATGAATAAAAAAACGGGACTCATAGGAGTAATGCCGATCAGTT
>NZ_JBFRVM010000067.1:1994-5432 GCF_041475145.1 Vibrio sp. 10N.222.49.A3 | reverse complement strand
AACCGGTGTCACTTCCTGTTGAACAATTTCAGGTTCGCCGCCTAAGTTCACAGCCAGAGTAAAGTCTGTCTTATCACCAAAGGTAGGCGCAATCGGCACAGGGTTGAGTACCCCGCCATCAATCAGCGCTTCGCCATTAATCACATGAGGCGTGAAGAACAATGGCAAAGAGATAGAAGCGCGAATGGCATCAAACAGAGAGCCTGATTGCAGCCAAACCTCTTTTTCATCGGCGACGTTAGCGGCAACTGCGGTATAAGGGATAGGCAGTTCTTCAATTGAAATCTCACCGATCAATCCACGCAGTGTGTCGATGATCTTGTCCCCTTTGAAGATACCACTCGATTGCCATGAAAAATCCAACATCATCGCCATATCCGATTGGTCGATACTGGTGACCCACTCTTCAAATTCATCCAACTTACCCGCCGCATAGACACCACCGATAAGTGCGCCAATTGAACAACCAGAGATGGATTTTATCTGATAGCCATGCTCAATTAACCAACGGATGATTCCAACGTGAACCAAGCCTCTTGCGCCACCACTGCCAAGTACCAACGAGATCGTTTTTTCCATCGTACTCATCCTTTAATTCATTAGCTCTTCAAAGCTTTGGGCAAAAATTATATCACTTCGTGTCAGTGTAAGCTGTGTAATGCTTTGAAAACTGCACCACCTGCGTGCCTAAATGTGTCTAGGATTGAGAGCGGGCAGCTTAAGTTGATTGCTGAAACTCATAGACTTTAGACTACCGCACTAAACTAAAAGTGAGTCATTCCAGCAAGCCTAAGCGCGACTAGGAATCTGCTTTCCGTTAGCGCTTGATACAAAAAAGTCGCCCACTTGAAAGCGAGCGACCTCTTGTTGTTCATTGTATTTTTGAGCTCATTCTGTAAGTGAGAACAAAGAATTACAACACGCGTAAGCACTCTTCTGGCGACAAGCTCAAGAGCGTATTGGCGAAGTTAATCTTCTCATCACGCCATCTCAATGCTGCCTCTCGACCTTCTTGTGCGTGTCTGTCGGCCTCAAAATAGCTTTTTCTTGGAAGCCCGTCTGCTGGCGTCATCACCATAGACTGTTCATTCAAGCGAAGCGTAAACAAGAACTGACCACGTTGTCCGGTTTGCGCTGCAGGGTGATGCAATGTGGTATCACAGCAATAGCGCCTATCACGCAGTGCGCGGCATGTGTACTCAAAAGCATCTTGAGCACCACGTCCAGGGAACGCGGTATAAACACTGATGCCATCACGTTGCAAAGACTGCTCACCCGCCGCGAGTTGCACCGCATGTTGGATCATCCTAAAGCCCAGAACCACGCCACCAATGCTGTTCAATCCACTGTATTGAATTGCGCCTTCTAAGCTCAGATGAAGTTTGTCTTCCCCTTCATAGAGAAAGAGATCAGGCGATGCCCAATCGCTCTTTGGAATAAGCAGTTGAGTAATATCCGAGTGTTCCATGTTGGTCTCCGCAACAATGAGTGTGTTTGAGCCCACAAGGTAACGTAATGAGAATTATTATCAATAGTTTTTAACCAAAAACGTTACCCCAGAAACCACTCATCGATGGATGCTATCTGATGCTTTAACGCCAAGCATTTCTTGTTAGATATTCATTTATTACCAATAAAGCTCATCGCCTACAAATAAACAGACACATACTATCTACAGGGTCTAATACTAGTCGTCCGACTCTACGACTAATGTCTAACCGACTGAGTCTATTTGTTTTTTTTGGTTTGGTATAAGGTACTAACAACTAAATGTTAATGAATTTTTAATGATAAGTTGACGCATTGTTTTCACTTCATGCCGTGAGTCAACAACGTTTGTTGGAATAACACACCTTAGAGTGTGAACGAAAGGAATCAAAATGAGCACTACTTTAGAGTCCGCACATATACAAACAGAGAAGCCTCAAGCCAATGAGGATGAACTCACCTATGAACAACAACATAAACCAAGATCGGAATTTGATTCCCGAGAACAGTATTTAGAACATGAATTACAAATCATGTCGCCTAAGCGCTGGCGTCCAAATTTGCCGTTTAAAGATTATCGATTTGAGATAGAAGACACCATCCCAGCGATGGCGGCGACCATTGGTAAAGTGGTTATGGTGGGCGCTATTGCAGCCACCTTTGCTGGGGCTCTCGGATTAAATGAAGACTTCATTCTAGAAAACGTTCGTTATGAACTCCTCATCGCCTCTGTTTTCATTATTATTTTCTCTGGCTTCCTGTTGCCGACCGCGAACCTCGCAGGTACACACGGCCCACTCATTCCTTTAATTCCGATTGTGGTTGCAGCAGGCGGACACCCTATGGCGTTTGGATTGCTGATTGGCGCTTTTGGCCTAATCTTAGCCATCAGTAAAGGTGGCAGTATGTTGGCCAACCTCACCAGTAAAGGCGTATGTGGCGGATTATTGCTCTACCTTGGCTTTGTTGGAACCGCTTCTCAAGTGAAAAAGCTGTTCGCTTGGGCTGAAGGAATTGGCATGAGCCACATCGCGTTTGTCGTGATCTTTTGCACCATTATCTTGTACGCGTTATTGGAACACTTCCGCAAACGTTGGTTAGCCGTACCTCTTAGTTGTTTACTGGGTGGTACGATTGCATTTGCCATGGGTGCCCCATTCGCTTTCCACACTGAGCCAGGCTTACCTAACATGAACCCTATGTATTGGTGGGGAGAAGATACAGGCTGGATGCTTGGCCTACCGACGATTGAACACTTCATGGTGGTATTGCCGTTTGCAATTCTAGCCGTGGCGATGTGGTCGCCAGATTTCTTAGGCCATCAAGTATTTCAAAAGATCAGCTACCCAGAGCGTACCGAAAAAGTACACATGAACATTGACGACACCATGACCACGGCTTCAATCCGCCAAACGTTCGGTTCTTTGCTCGGTGGTACTAACTTTACGTCTTCATGGGGTACTTATATCGTACCGGCGGCGATTGCTAAACGCCCTATTCCTGCCGGCGCTTTGCTCACAGCTCTGTTCTGTATCATCGCAGCAGTTTGGGGCTACCCGATGGATTTAGCTATCTGGCAGCCTGTACTTTGTGTCGCTCTCATTGTTGGGGTATTTGTTCCATTGCTAGAAGCTGGCATGGAAATGACGCGTGAAGGAAAAACCACGCAATCGGCAGCGATTGTCGTATTTTCTTCAGCGCTCGTTAACCCTGCATTTGGTTGGGCTCTCACTATGCTGTTGGATAACTTAGGCTTAGTCGGTTGTAAAGAACGCAGCAGTGAACTGAGTAAAATGAGCCGTTGGGTATTGCCTGGCATTATGTTTATTGTGCTAAGTGGCGTAATGGCATTGGTTGGCCTTCTACCGGGAATTCCAGCGATTATCCCAAGCTTTCGTTAACCTCGATTAATATTTAGTTTTAGTCGGAACACAAAAAGGCCTCGCAATC
>NZ_JBFRVM010000067.1:0-1270 GCF_041475145.1 Vibrio sp. 10N.222.49.A3 | reverse complement strand
ACAAAAAGGCCTCGCAATCGCGAGGCCTTGTTTTATCTGCGTTCCAACGAACAAGCAGCTAACAATTGGCGATGATAAAACCAAATCAATTAGAAAGCCATTCGTCCAGTACTGTAATGAATTTAGGATTGATTAGATAACCGATGGAAGCATGCGGATTGCTTTTTCCGTTGCGAATATTGAGGTTATAAATGGGGTGGATATCTTTCATTCCGCCGGGTATCAGGTCCTGTTTGAGCATATCCTTAAAGTCATTTCTAATTTTGCTGTCATGAGAGATAAAATCATCTTCTGCCGATATGTTTATCCATTGCTGAATGTTTAAAGGGTACTTCTTCTCATTTTTCAAGCGGCTCCCCTTTAGCCTATCTTTTACGTTTTCATCGCCTAACGGTGACCCAAGCGTAAGCAATAAGTTAACCTTCTTATCCGCACCATAGTCATGCCTATACTCTCCGTAATGAGACAACTTCCACAGCACGTCATAACTGATCATCGACCCGAGACTGTGCGATACAATCATCACATCATCTTGATTATCAAGCGCTTCCTTCAGCTCAACCATTAGCCTATGCCTGACATCGCTACCAAAATAGGTATCTTCATACCAATAATGCGCCATATCCGGCGCGACCATCGTGATGAGTGACTCAGCCACACCTAGCTTTCCAAATAGCGATGAAAAAGTATCTGCTAACGCCTCTTTTAGAAAACCAATTTTAGATACCTTGTTATACGTTGTTTTATTGAACTGGCTTGTCTTGTACTTTTTGAGTTCAGACAGCGCCTGCTGACGACTTGCAGGGTCTTCCGTTGGTTTGTCTAACAATGTGTTTGATAGTTCACCGTAATAGACAAACCGTTTATCGACATCTTTAAAAGCTTGTAACGAACTTGAGGCGCCACAATCTCTCTGCAAGCCATGTTCTATGGCCTCGTACCAGAGTGCTTGAAGGGGAGCTTTATCGGGCTTTTGAGCGCGACCATGAATGAATATTATTTTCTTAGCCATAGCAGGACGTCCTAAACACATAGTTAAAGTGATTATCAGTAGAAAGCACCTCTAGATTCGGTCAGCCCTTGCTAATCACAGTGGTGCTGATTACGTATCTAGGAGTGGTTGATAGACCATTTATATAACTATGAGGTACTCGTTTAAGGACCATAAACGAGTGAACGAAGCGATCATTACTCGCAAATTGAAATGAATGTATCTAGTAAAACCTCCAACTCACAAAAAGGCCCCGCACTCGCGAGGCCTTAGTTTTAT
>NZ_JBFRVM010000066.1:0-2165 GCF_041475145.1 Vibrio sp. 10N.222.49.A3 | reverse complement strand
TGTCGGGTGGACGACACTTGTTACCAAGTGCCGTCTCCCTAAGAACCGTACGTGCAACTTTCACTGCATACGGCTCAAGCCTCCACAAAGGCATCAAATGATACCCAGCAACTTATAAAGCAGTCGGAGCAGGCTCGTTCCAAGAGTTACGAGCTAGCCTTTTGGATTTTCTCTTCACCAAGTATTCTTGGTAAAGAGGGTCAAAGGGTGTCGCTGCACTTCGGATTTTCACATGTCTTTCTATTGGCACTTTAGCTATTTGGAAGAGATTGAACTGGCAATCCATATCCATGATCTTCTGCCAACCGTGAAACTGCCATTGGCCTTTTCGGTTGATGAAGTATTTTAGGGCGATCCAAGTTTTAGACTTTGTTGGATGACGCCTTTTAGCCCAGTGCCATAACGTGTGGAATAGCTTGTGACCGACATATCCGAATACCTGTTTAGCTACGCAGTGTCGATAATAGTTCGACCACCCCCTGAGTTTCGGATTTATCAGTTTGATAAGATCATTCACTGGAAGGGTTACGTGCTTTTTGATGAGTTCACGCAGATTGCTTAAGAACATCAACGTATTGGATTTACTCGGCTTAATGAGCAGTTTCCCTTTATACTTCCTATGGTTGAACCCAAGAAAGTCAAAGCCATCGTTGATATGAGTGATGTGCGTTTTCTCTTCGGATAATGTTAAGCCTCTTTCCGCTAAGAAATCAGCAATCAACGGTTTGATATCGTTCTCCAGCACTTCCTTTGAAGCGCAAGTGACGACGAAATCGTCAGCGTATCCAATAAAGTTGGATCTTGCACCCTTTTTGAGTGCCGTAGACTTAATGTGCTGTTCGAGACCAGAGAGTGTTATTAACATCAAGGTTGGGGATATAATCCCGCCTTGAGGCGTGCCTTCATCGGTGTCGTAAAATAGCCCTTTGTCTACAAAACCAGACTTTAGCCATTGCTTCAACATACGTTTATCAACAGCAACATTGTCCATAAGCCATTGATGCCCGATCTTGTCGAAACAGGCCTTTATATCGCCTTCAAGAACCCATTTAGCTGACTTCTTTAGAGCCAAACATTTGAAGCACTGATCGACTGCGTCAGCCGTGCTGCGGTTTGGTCTAAATCCATAGCTATTAGGATCGGCAAGCGTCTCCGATATAGGCTCTAGTGCCGTAAGGTAGAGTGCTTGCTGCGCTCTGTCTATCATGCACGGGATGCCCAGTGGTCGAAGTTTGCCATTCTTTTTGGGAATATAGATACGCTTGAGTGGTTTGGCTTGATATGCCTTTCTACTCAGTTGATTGACTGCTTTCATGCGGCGTGTATCTGTATTCCAGATAACACCATCTATTCCAGGCGTTTTACTGCCTTTGTTTTGAGATACTCGTTTAACAGCAAGAAGTTTTGCTGAACGAGAATGAGTCAGTAACCACTGCAACGCTTTCACTTTGCCGTGTTTACCTTCTCGAGTTGCCTTTGCGATACGCATCTGAAGCTTGAATACATGCAACTCAACGGATTTCCAGTCGATCGACTGCCATTGAGCGCTGTCAGGAGAGGCACTAATCTCTTTTGAAATCATCATTTGCATTTCTCCTTGAATAAAGTTCTTCATATTCTCTCGCAACGGGAGACCAGTCGGAAGTGGGCTCACTTTCGTGATCAGACATCAGTCTGTATCTGCATCGTTACAACGCAGCCTTCGCTTTTTCCAACCTCCTATACCTGCATCACTATCGGCCACATAGGCTTTCCCAGAGGGAGTGATACAGGCTTACCGTGTTCCGTATGTCACGCAATGTCAGGGTAGACGCCCGCTATGGTGCGGAGAGTTCAATGATCACGAAAGAGCATGGGGCAATCTCTTTCCGACTCTCTTGCCTTTTGGCTACAGCGTATTAACCACTTCCGCTGTTTGCAAACATAACGCACCTTCCGCGGATTCACTTATGTTCGTCATACTGACTACCTAGCACTCACCCGATTTGTGGTTATCAGGAGGATCGTCCTCTCACGATTCAAATCCCGAATGGTCATAACCATTCTTCATTACATTGTCAGGCTCGCTACTTTATTCAGAGCCCTAGGTTCATCTGGTGATACAGATGGTTCACACGTTAAGCGGTGAACAGCGCTTCATACGACTTCACGTCGCACGCCCCAAA
>NZ_JBFRVM010000065.1:0-1456 GCF_041475145.1 Vibrio sp. 10N.222.49.A3 | reverse complement strand
ACACAGTGGACGTGGAGGTCTATGCATGTAGGAGTACGGGAGCTTCATGTCTTGACATCTTCGATACTGGTAGTGGGAAATTGTTTACAAATTCACCATCCAAAACGTTCCTAGATAGTAGAGGAGGCAGTACAAATAAAGGTTTTACACAAGAAATAGGAACTTCAGGTCCTACTGGGGATTTCTATATTTTCGATTGGAATAACGCAGATTCATTGTGTGACACATATAATACCAAGAGTATTGCAGGACGAACTAACTGGCGTTTAGCTACTGTGAATGAGTTAAGGGGACTATTCAACACAAATGGAAATATGTTTACTGCTCGTGGCTGGGCAGTCAGGATAAATTACTGGACATCAACGTCTCGTGGTCCGGGCTATGCCAATATCTCTCTCAGAAATGGTTACTCTGGGCTCACTATGCCGAGCGACGACTATCTTTACGCATCGTGTGTCTCTGTTCCTTAGCGGCAAACGTCTGAGTCTTAGATTTCCCCTCAAAACCACCTACCTCGGTAGGTGGTTATATTTGTAGTGGCCATTGGGGCAGTTTTAAAGCTTTAAGTGTGTATCGCAAAGGTAATTTTGTTACTGGGTGCTTAACGATGCCTTTGTGGAGGCTTGAGCCGTATGCAGTGAAAGTTGCACGTACGGTTCTGAGGAGGGAGGCATCTGGGAACAGGTGCCGCCTATCCGACAGAGGCGTTTTAGCGATAATCTCCGTTAACTGTAATTTCGTCATTTTTAGCCTGTATTCTGGAGTTAAAGTGCTCCTGGATAAGAGTAACTTGGCGTTCATGTAAAAACAGTGTGTTCAAATCTACACCCCTTTCAAGAGGGGCGTTTTTCATCGATAATTTAGGCTCTTAGCGAAAACAAATAGTAATCGGGAAGTATTCCAAAAAATGCCCCTGTATTTTCAATTTTTCACCACACAGCCAAGTTAAAAGATTTTCGCTTCTTAAGCTCAATAAGCCATGAACCAAAATATTTTTCGACCGACTTATCTTTCCATAAAATTGACCTTGCGGCATGGATAAATAGCGTTCTCAGTTCTTTATTTCCTCGTTTTGATATTCCAAGTAGCGTTAACTGGCTTTGTTGCGTAATTCAATGGAACTAAATCAAGAACCTACGATCTGATCAGCTACGTTCACTACTTCTCGTAGCTCTATGCCTAAACCTCTTTACAAAACAACTAACTGGAAGCAATACAACCAATCACTCATTAACCGTGGCTCTCTGACCTTTTGGATTGATGAAGAGGCGATAGCGGGTGGGCGCAAAGCAAACAGAATAAGCGCGGTAGGCCACGTCGATTCAGTGATTTAGCTATCACGACAGCACTCATGGTGAAACGCGTGTTTTCTATGCCACTGAGAGCGTTGCAAGGATTTATCAACTCGATATTTAGACTGGCCCATGTTCCATTAAGCTGTCCGCATTACACCTGC